>CAYTRJ010000034.1:0-14615 GCA_964440185.1 uncultured Faecalimonas sp.
CTGTTGGGCTTGGTGCAAATCTTGTTCTTACTTTACTCATTTTCTAACACTCCTGTTCTTTTATGCTACCGTTTATTATATAACAATTCCTGCTACCCTGCAACCTTCTTTTCTGCTCTTCGTGCACGCCAATACCGCAATACAAACCATCTTTTCGGAATAGATACTACAAATACAATTCCAAGTACGATTGCAAATGCAATCTTCAAAGACTCTATTCCCTTTTGTGTAGCAAGATTCAAACTATTTGTTACAAAATAATATGCAGTATAATATACTCCTGCACCCGGAACCAATGGAAAGATTCCTGAAATCAAGAACACTGTAATCGGACACTTTCTCCACACAGCCAAGATTCTTGACATTAACACTACAACAATTGTCCCAAAGAAAGTGGCTATCGCTGCCGTTGCGTACTGTGCTATAAAACAATAGCACATCCATCCTGTCATCCCCGTCAGTCCACAAAAGAAATAAAACTGATTCGGAACATTAAATATAATAGAAAAACAAAGCGTTCCTACAAAAGAACAAATCATATTTCCGATCATAGCATCATTCCTCCTAACATACTTTCATAAATGGATAGAACCGTCCCTACACCTGTTGCAATATACACAAACACCAGCAAAGCATCCAGCAGCTTGACAATCCCTGAAATAAAATCACTACTTGCAATATCACGAATCGCATTCGTAAACAGCACTCCAGGTACAAGAGGCAGAATAGAGCCAATGATCATCTTGTCTAGCGTCACATCTAATGGAATCGGTAAGTTTGTAACTATTAAGGCTAAGACCGTAATCAATCCACCACCTACCAGATTAATGATAATCTTTGAAATAGTGTGTTTTTCCGCAAACAGTACAAACACATATAAAAGTGCACCGATCAACACTGTGATAGCACTTTCCAGAACATTTCCTTTCATCAGATAACAGAACATCCCACTTCCAAGCCCTGCTGCAAATATCATAGTGAGATTTCTCTTTGGCGGCATTTTCTCAATTTCTTTCAAACGTTCAAATGCCTCATCAATGCCAACTTGGCCAAAATAAATCTGTCTGGAAAGGCTGTTCACTGCCGTTACAATGCCTAAGTGTGTTCCTCCTAGAGGAACATGTTTTACTTTTGCAAAAATTTCTTTTCCTTTGCTATGAGCCGTAATAAAAATCCCATTACTTAGCACAAATGCATCCATTTCCTGAATATCAAATCGCTTGCAAATATGAGCAATCGTTTCTTCTACACGAAAAATCTCCGCTCCATTATGAAGCAAGATCCTTCCTGCTTCTAATGCTAATTCTAAGACTCTATGCATTTCCGAGTCTTCTAATTCCACTTCTGTTATTTCTACTTTTTCTCTTTCTTCTGACATTTGTTTCCTCTTACCATGCCTAAACAGGCGTAACCGCAAATGGATACGCCTGTTTTATTACATTTCTTTTTCTTTTAAATATTTATCAATGCTTACTAATTTTACACTTAGTACAAAAATTTCTGCTGCTTTTTCTAATTCTTCCATCGTTGGGAAAGATGGTGCAATACGGATATTACTATCCTTTGGATCTTTGCCATATGGGAAAGTTGCCCCTGCATTTGTCATGATCACACCAGCTTCTTTTGCTTTTGCAACAATCGCTTTCGCACATCCTTCTAATGAATCAAAGGAAATGAAATATCCTCCACGTGGTTCAATCCAGCTTCCGATTTCTAAACCACCTAATTCTTTTTCTAACACAGTTAATACTGTCTCAAATTTCGGTCTTAAGATATCTGCATGTTTCTTCATATGCTGTACCATGCCATGGATATCTTTAAAGAATCTTGCATGACGAAGTTGATTTACTTTATCATGCCCTATTGTCTGAATACGCATCTGTTCACGAATCGCAACAAGATTCGCTGTGGAAGCTGCAATTGCTGAAATTCCTGAGCCTGGAAAACTTACTTTGGATGTAGAACAGAATTTGTAAACCATATCAGGATTTCCTTCTTTCTTACATTCCATCAAGATTTCTGGCAGCCAGTCTTGTTTGTCATCGTATAAATGGTGGATTCCATATGCGTTATCCCAGAAAATACGGAAGTCTTTCGCTGCTGGTTTCAATCGAGCGAAACGTTGTACTGTCTTGTCTGAATATGTGATCCCTTGAGGATTAGAATACTTTGGCACACACCAGATTCCTTTGATAGCATCATCTGAGCTAACAAGTTCCTCTACCATATCCATATCTGGACCTTCTGCTGTCATTGGTACATTGATCATCTCAATTCCGAAATGTTCTGTGATTGCAAAATGTCTATCATATCCTGGCACTGGACATAAGAATTTTACCTTATCTAGTTTGCACCATGGTGTACTTCCCATAACCCCATGAGTCATAGAACGTGCAATCGTATCATACATAATATTTAATGTAGAATTTCCGAAAATAACAATATTATCTTTTGGAACTTCTGACATATCTGCAAGAAGTTGTTTTGCTTCTCGAATCCCGTCTAACACGCCATAGTTACGACAATCCACACCTTCTTCACATACAAGGTCTGTCTCGCTGTTTAGCACATCCATCATTCCCATAGCTAAGTCCAATTGTGCTGCTGATGGTTTCCCACGAGACATGTCAAGATTGAGTCTAAGCGCTTTGATTTCTTCAAAACGTTGTTCTAGTTCTTCCTTTAGCGTTCTTAGTTCTTCTATACTTAAATCTTTATATGCTGTCATTAAGCAAAATCCTCCTTCTCTTCTCTTCAATTAAAAGTTAGTCTATATGATTTTTCCCGATTTATCAACATTTTTTTCCTGATATCGCAAAGAATTTTGTTTCCATCCTTTCTGGAACACATGAAAAACTGCATCTACGATAAAAATAGCAATCGCAATCACTCCCGCCAGCTCCAAGGTAGTTACAAAATAGTATCCACCCATCTGTGTATCTTTTTGAATCAAGTAATATACGATCCGGTACATTCCTGCCCCTGGTACTGTTGGCAATATTCCTGCAATCAAAAATACTGTCACAGGTACTTTAAAGATACGGGCAAATATGTGCGAAACAAATGCAATCACACCTGCTGATAAAAACGTGGCAAAAATTTCTCCTGCACCACAAGTTTCCGCAAGTACATAGACAAACCATCCGATTGCACCTACTGTCCCTGCACACCATAGATATTTGGGAGGAATCTCCACTAATACTGCAAATGCAAAGATTGCTATAAATGCTCCGATTACTTTTATTAGCATAAAATAGCACCTCCCATCATTCCAAGTCCTACACCGACTGCAATGGAAGCTGCTGTGAGAAATGCTTCTAACATTCTGGCACTGCCTGACAAGTAATCTCCTTGTAAGGTATCTCGGATAGCATTTGTAATAGCAACTCCTGGCACAATTGGCATCATAGCACTAACAATAACAGTATTCATGTCGATTTTAGGTAAAAGCATCGCCGAAACTGCAATGCCTATACCAGACAATATATTTATCAAAATCCCGTTTAAACCACTAATTTTTCCAGCTGTAATAATCGCTGCAACTACAGCTCCTACAATGAGCGCTCCACATACATCTATGACGTTGCCACCAAACATCATGGCAAATCCCATAGACACGCCAATAGTCGCAAGATTATATATCTTGCGGCCATATTGTTTTTCCTTTACATGTTGTAATCTTTCATACGCTTCTTCCAGCGTCAAAATACCTGCACAATATTTTCTCGAAATATCATTTACTTTGATCACATTGTTTAAATTAGTAGAACGGCTATTCACTGTCTTAACCATCGTAAGCGGATGTTCCATTGCAGAATCATTGATCGTTACTACAATTCCTGTCATAAGTGCCAACGGCTCAATCGTTTCACAATGTGACGTTTTTAAAATGTGGCTCATCGTATCTTCTACCCGATACGTTTCAGCACCACTTGATAACATAATCTCCCCAGCCAAACTAGCTGTATCTAACAATAATTTGTAATTCATTGATCCATTCCTAATAGTTTTATACTATTCTGAAAGACGTCCTAAAAATTCTTGCATACGCTCATTTTTAGAATGGAACACTTCTTCTGGTGTTCCTTCTTCCACAACATATCCATTATCCATGAAAATCACTTTATCTGCAACATTTTTTGCAAAATTCATCTCATGTGTTACAATTACCATTGTCATAGATTCTGCTGCCAGGTCACGAATTACTTTTAAGATTTCACCTGTCAATTCTGGGTCTAATGCAGATGTAGGTTCATCAAAGAACAAAATCTTTGGATTCATAGCAAGTGCTCTTGCAATGGATACACGTTGCTGTTGACCACCTGATAACTGATAAGGATACGCGTCTTCACGTCCTTCCAATCCCATCTTTTTCAAAAGTGCTTTTGCCTGCGCTTCTACTTCTTTCTTATCTCGCTTTTGTACTACAATCGGTGCTTCCGTAATATTGCGCAGCACACTATAATGTGGAAAAAGATTAAAATTTTGGAATACAAGTCCAAAGTAGGCACCTTCCTGATAATTCATTTCCCCAGAGTCCATCGTTTCAAGCCCTGTTGCACAACGAAGCAATGTAGATTTTCCAGAGCCAGATGGTCCAATGATTGCAACAACTTCCCCTTCATTTACATCAAAGGAGATATCTTTTAATACTTCCACATCCCCAAAATTCTTGCGGATATTTTTCATTTCTAATAATTTCATAATCTAATCTCCTATCTGTAATAATCCATTTTCTTTTCGATTTTTTCCATGATATACGCCACAATAAAGTTAAATACAAAATAAAATATTGCTGCTATAATATATGGTGTTACACTTGCCTCTGCTGATGCAATTGCCTTTGCCTGTGTAAACATTTCTGATACACCTAATGCGAATGCAATTGAAGTATCTTTTACAAGTGTGATTACTTCGTTTGTAATAGATGGCAAAATTCGTTTGATCACTTGTGGCAAGATAATACGCATAAATGTCTGTCTTTTGTTAAATCCTAATATCTTTGCAGCTTCATATTGTCCTACCGGCATAGATTCAATTCCACCACGATAAATTTCTGCAAAATATGCTGCATAGTTGATTACAAATCCAATATAGACTGCCATCAGCTTATAGCTTTGTGAAATTTGGATGCCAAATAAAAAGAATGGGCCAAAATAAATGAACATCAATTGAAGAATCAATGGAGTTCCTCTCATAATGGAAATATATCCTTTGATCAATCCTCTTATTATAACATTCTTAGACATTCGTCCAAATGCTACAAATAATCCTAATATCAGAGAAAATACTAAAGTGACAATAAAAATATTAATGGACGTCACCATACCTTCTGCTAATTTACCTATCATTACACCAAAACTCATAATCTCCTCTTTCTGTGAAAAAAGACCACCTTTTTAAGATGGTCCTTCACCTTTTTATTTTCCAATTGTTGTAATATCTTCACCAAACCACTTTGTAGAAATCTCTGCCATTGTTCCATCTGCTGCCATTTCTTCTAGTGTTTTTTGTACTTGATCTCTTAATGTTTCATTTCCTTTTTTGAATCCAACACCATATTCTTCTGCTGCAAGTGCTTCATCTAAAATTTCAAAGTCAACATTTCTTTGTTCGATTTGATATCTTGCTACTACAATATCCATTGCAACTGCATCTGCTGCTCCTGCTTCTAATTCCATAAATGCTGTATTGTAATCAGGAATGATATTAAGTGATTCAAAACTTTCTACTAATTCTGGAAGTTCTTCTAACGCTGCTTGTGCAGAAGAATCTGTTTGCACATCAACAACTTTTCCTGCTAAGTCTTCCATTGATTCAATGCCTTCACCACTTCTTACTACAAATACTTGCTTATTATCTAAGTATGCATCTGTCCATGTATACTTGTCTTCACGACCATTGATAGTAAATCCATTCCAAATACAGCTAATTGTGCCTGAATTTAATTCCATATCTTTTGCATCCCAATCAATAGGTGTTAAGACTAATTCCATATCTAATCTTTTTGCCACTTCTGCTGCTAGTTCTAAGTCAAATCCAGTAAACTCACCATCATCTCCTACAAATCCCATAGGTGGAAGATCCTGATCAAATCCTACGATAAATTGTTCTTTTGCATTTTCTTCTTTCGAAGTTTCTTTTCCACATCCAACTGTCATTGCTGCCATACTTAAAATAACTGCCATAAATAATGCTATCTTCTTTTTCATAATTCTATTTCCTCCCTATTAATTTGCCTTGATTATCTTTAACATATTAGCATGTTAGCACGCTAAAGTGTCTCTGTCAACAACTTTTTGGAAGAAAATATAAAATACAGGAGAAGTTAATTTTCTCCTGTACTAATTCGACGATATCCATCTTTCCATTTTTCAAGTGTATCATCATAAGAAATCGCTGTTACTTTCTCTTGTACTGCTGCAATCTGTTCTTCCACAACTTGATTCATCTCTTGATATACATTACTTTTTTCTATAAGTTCTTCATATTCTATTTCCGTCATATACTGTTTGCATGCGTATATATATGCTCGGAGCAACGACTCTTCTTCACATATCTGGTAAGCAGCTTCATACATTTTCGCTGCTTCTTCATACAAGAATAATCTTCCATATGCAGCTCCAAGGCATCCATATACCTTTCCATAAAACTTACTATCCACACTCTCATCATGTTCCCCATGTAAAATTGCTTGGTAAGAAACGATCGCAGACTTTACCGAACCACTTTGCAATAAATTATCCGCCTTGTATTTCTGTTTTTCAATCGGTTTTTGGTTCTTTAATTTCTCCAACACTACTTTGATATGATTTAGTTCTGCTTGTGTATAAATATATGTACTGCTCAAGATCATCATAACGAACTGCTCCATGGATCCGTTTTCTTCTAATATCTTGCGCAAGTTTTCTGCTAATTGTGGCAATTCCAGTTCATTCTGGATCCAATCACATATTTTAGTATTCATAATCGTATGATCCACCAGATACAAATGATTGCAGAGATAGTAGCACAATTCTTCTATCGTATATACATATTTGTGTATACGCACAACTTCAAATGGTGTGACTGCCTTCTTTTTATGACAAAGAATTAAACTGCCCATTGTTTCCTCCTAATCGTATCTCTTTTTCCATTACAAAATCTGTTGGTGGGAAGAATTCTCCAAATCCCACATCTCGTAATGTAATCTTACATGTCTTCTCATCTAGGAACATTGCGTTGATCTGCAGCCGCAATGTATAATTTTTTCGATTTGGAAGTCCTTCTAGTGAAATATGTTCTACCTGCATCTGAGTACCGGTCAGTGATTCTATATGGACTTCTATATCCTCTAAGTTCTCAAGCAAAACTTCACATTGCATATCTGCTTCGTACCATCTCGTCCCCCAAGATACGATTGGATACCACTTATCTTGTCCCTGTACTCGTATTTTTAGACAAATCTGTTCCATCATTTTTGTCTCATCTAAATATATTGGAGCTCCTTTGTAATTAGTAAGCTTTCCATAGGCTGCATAACAAGCCCCTTTACTGTATAGGTTATTTCCTGCAAAAGCTCTTCTGCCATTGCAAAGTACTTTTAAAGATTGTTGATACCAATTATTTTCAAATCCTTCTCCAATCAAAAAAACAGAGGAAATTAATTTCTTATTGAATACCCCTTGGATAAACTTTTTAAACATCATGTCTGCATCGCGCGCACGATCTACATTTAGGACCGGATAAACTGCTGACAGCTCGTCTATCTGTGCACTTGCCACTTCGTCTACCGTAATAAAACTATCTTTTCCTTTTCCAAATCCTGTGCGAAGTTTACGAAGCATATAAGCGCTTACTTCATGCCTGTCACAATGAAAGAGTGCCGCCTCATACTGCCATAATTCTTTCGGCTGATACATCATATAGTGACAAAAACTTTCTTTATAATCTTGTACTGTAATATTGGCACGTGGGATTCCTGCACGTTGTCCAATCCCTTTCAGCATACGCACAATATCGATATTCAAAGATGGAACTGTGAACACAATTTCTTCCACCTGTTCAAACTGCTTCAAGGACTGTTCTACAAACTTGTGCAGCAGCCACACAGCATCTAACGTTTCTTTTCCAAATTTGATACTTTCTCTTCTAACTGCCTTTTCATACAAGTGATCTGCGATATAACCTTCCTTCAGTACTTCCAGACGTCTTGCATCTCTTCCGATATACCACTCTTCTTCTTTTTTCCCTACAATCAGAGGAATCTGGTCATTATCTGAGACAGTTTCTAATGTCTGTGGTTCCTGCTTCTCCTCGTTATAATAACTGATCTGGCAGTATTGCTCATTTATGTCATATCCAATTATGTTTCCTGCCATGATGCCACTCCTCCTTGTCCTTTAATAAATCGGAAACATTTCTTCCGCTAATACTTCTTCCTGTTTGTATGAAAGCATCGCTTCATACTGCTTTCCTTTTGGCAAATGCATCATTTGATTCAAACGACCATATTTCCCAATATGCTCAGTTACATGCTGCTTTTCGCATGTCATAATTTCTGTGATGATTTCTTCATTATCCTTACTTTCCTTAAAGGAATACATCAACACTTCCCCTTCATATAACACTACTTCTTTTACATAAATTGTTTCATAAATTGGTAAAAGTGATTCTGTGCGTTTTTGGGAAATGCTCTCATCTTCTCTTTGGATCTGACTTGTCATCTTTACATCTCCATTCATATTAGATTGATATGAGATCAATACTTTGTCAAATAGCTGTACTTCCTTCAGCCATTCTTCTGGATATTTCATATAAAACGGAAATACAAGATGTTTTTCGCACATTTCACAAAGATATTCTTTCAAAAACTGTAATTGTTTTTCTGTTACAGTCGTTCCTGCATAGAATTTCAAAATTGCTATCTTGCAAATATCTGTCAGCAATTCTTTTTTGCATAGTTCTTCCTGCATCATCTGAATTGATCTTTCCGATACGACTCTTCCATAAACCACATAATTTCTTGCAATATAAGATAAATATGCCTGTTTCAAGCGAAAATATGGTTTTCCACTATAATAGTCTTCAAAAATTTCTTCTTCTTGGAACATTACCTCTGAGAAAATCATCTGCGTAATAATGCGTTCCGCCAAAGCCTTTGTATTTACCTCATGTTCTCGTGCTTTTTTCCAGACAAACTTCATATCTTTTGTAGCACCACAATAATATCGTGTTAAATAGCTCAAGACAGCTTTATCATAAAATCCAGCTTTTACAAGTTCTAGCCCAACATAGATCAAAAAATCATCTTCTGACTGTTCTATGTCTCTTATGGATTTGGCATAAAGTAAAAATACTTCTTCTGTATCAAACAGTTCTAATCCATATTGTCGTAAATTTTCCATTGTGAGCGTAGGTATCTGTTTTGCCTTATCCATTTCTAATTGTAAATTTTCTCTTCGTTTACACGCTTCAAGGAAATGGAGTTCATAGAACAATCTTCTTGTCTCATATGGAATCGAATCAGCAAAATGAAGCCCATTGCTTCCTTCCCACACAATTCGAGCATCTTTGTCATAGAGGTATACACGTGCTCCTTTTTCTGGATGATATGCTACTCTCTGTACAATTGTTCCATCCTTCTCGATCACAAGTACATATTTCATTTCTTTGTTCGTTGTCGTCACACGATAAGCATGACAAATATCATAAAGTGCATCTATATCTTCTAACGTAACAGTATCTACATCAATAAACCGGTTATAAAGGACTCGTAAAGAATCGTTAATATGTCTCTTGCGAAGCTGGCTCATTGCAAATTGCTTCATTTGATCACGATATTGACGATAAATTTCCGGATGTTCTTCTTCATAAAGAATAATATTTTCATAGAGCAATGCCGTACGTTTATAATCTAGCTGGATACCATGTAAAAAGTAGAGATACACTATCTTTGGAAAAGCTCCTTGCACACGTTTCGGATTCACTGACATCAAGAAAAATTCATAAAGTTGCGCTATCTTTAGTTCCTGTTCTACTGCTTTTTGATACCATTTTAAATATGCACTTCCTGATTTGTTGCCTTTGATCAACTGCATGCAAATTGCGTTTAAGATTTTTGGCTCTTCATACATGTCATATGACTTTTCCATAATCTTAACAAACCTTTTATCATAATGTCTTTGACGACTTACCAAATCAGCCATATGAAGTGCCAATTCTCTTGTCATTAACTGATACTTTGCAGCAAAATTCATAATGCGGATTTCAAATGTATCTAACTTGCGAAGTAATAGTACGCGTTCCTGGAAGCAAATATAAGCCTCAGCTAAAAGGAGTACTTGATTTGCCCCTTCTGTAATTGCCTTTTCTAATACCTCAATACGATCTGCATAATCTCTATATTTTGTATCTAAATTGACTAGCATGCAAAGTAATCGCCAAGATTTCGGATATTTCTGGTAAACACGATTCAATTCTTCCACAACTTGGTTCGTATAAAGTGTATCTTTTTTCCAAAGTGCCATTAAGAATAAATAATATGCCTGCAACTCATAATGTTTGCCAAAAATCCCTTTGTTTATATTCACGTTCTCTAATAACCATCCAGCTTCTTCCTCTTGACGGCATCTTAAGTATACATGCGCTTGTAATAATTGATATTCTGTATTGTCTGGCTCCATTTCACGCAGTTGGTTCACATGCTCCTGTGCCTTCTCGCCCCAAGATAACAATGGCATTTTTCCTGCTACACATGCAAAATATTCTTTCCATAATTGTCCTGCAATCATACCTGTCATTCCAAAATTATCTTTTGAAGAAGTTTTTTGTTGTACTAATACAAGAATTTCTAATGTTTCATATGGTGTCTTTACATACATTTTCCCATAGTTTTTTCCTGCATGAAGTTTCGCCACTCGGATCACATACTCCAGCTCATACAAATTCCCCACAAAATCTTCTGTAGAAATTTCATTTTTTCGCACTTCCAAAAAATCACCTTCGCAAATGATTTGAATTGGTGCATATCCCCATGTATTTTTTTCTAACTCAATAGTACCTTTTTTATCTTCTAAAAGGTATTCAAATTCCAATTCTTCTTCTGATAACGTCAGGAAAATCTTTTCTTTCTGCTTGATCCCAACCAGAAATTCTTCCAATCCTTGTTCATCCAAAGACCATTTTCTCATATTTGTGTAAAGATTTCTGATCCGATTTTCTTCATATTTCAAAATATCATAGAATTTCTTTGTTCGGAAAACTTTCTTTGCTTCCCAAAAATCATGCATGGCAAGCTGTTTAAAATCTGCTATCGTCTGTATTTTTCCAAACGCTGTCTCTATAAAAGGTTTTTCGATCATTGCTGCGAAATCTAATTCATATTCCCCACCATTGCATACAACCGTAAACTTTCCTTTTTCGATATGACCTGGACGAAGCCCTGTACTGTCATATGTAAAATTCACTTGCACTGGATTTCCTTCGAATCCCTGCTCTACACAATGCACACGAAAAGAAGACGGATACACAAGTCCTCTGATGTTTCCGTCTTTTTTATTTAGAATAGTAAAGCTTCCTTGATATGTTTCTCCTTCCCCCACAGAAATATTAATCTGTGTTTCTGAAAAATAAATATCTGGTTGTTCTAATTTGAAATTTCCTTTTGCAAATTGTTTTATCTTGTTCTTCATCTAGTCACCCGTTGCTTTTTCATAAAATTACATTATAATGGATTATATCATTAATCCGCTAGGAATAGCAAGCATATCGAACAACAAAGGAGGATCCTATGTCGAAAGTTCCACACTTTCATGGAAGTGATTTAGAAGAAATCGAAAAATATTATCATATCCCAAAAGAAGAAATCATTGGATTTGGTGCAAATGTAAATCCTCTCGGTATTTCTTCTTTTGTCAAGCAAAAGCTTACTGAAAATCTTGATTTGGTCAGCACTTATCCGGATCGGAATTATACTTCACTCAAAGCAGCAATTGCTAAGTATTGTAATGTTGATGCTGCTCATATTGTTATTGGCAATGGTTCTACTGAACTTATTTCGCTTTTGATCCAACATCGCCATCCTAAGAGAGCACTTTTGCTCGGTCCTACTTACTCTGAGTATGAACGCGAATTGAATTTATGGGGTGGGGAATTACTTTATTATGATTTAAAAGCAGAGGACGATTTCCAATTAAATATAGATACCTTTTTGACTGTCCTAGATGATTCCATTGATCTTCTGATTCTGTGCAACCCAAACAACCCAACTTCTTCTGCCATTTATTCAGAAGATATGGAGAAATTGTTAGCTCATTGCCAAAAACATCACATCTTCGTTATGATTGATGAAACTTATGTAGAATTTGCTCCTTGCATCTCACAAGTAACTGCAATGCCATTTGTAGCACATTACGATAATTTCATGGTTTTACGCGGCATTTCCAAGTTCTATGCCGCTCCAGGACTTCGCCTTGGTTATGGGATTACAAGTAATCAAACATTCTTTGAAATTTTAAAGACCTATCAGAACCCTTGGACTTTAAATAGTCTTGGCGCTTTTGCCGGAGAACTGATGTTGCAGGATATGGATTATATAGAAAAAACTCGTACACTGATTGATACAGAACGTACCAAGATGTACGAAAGATTGCAAAAGATGGATGGGCTGAAGGTATACCAGCCTGTTGCGAACTTTATTCTGGTTCAAATTTTAAAATCAGATATCACTTCTCATGATGTTTTCGATTTTCTGATCCGACGAAAATTAATGATTCGCGACTGTGCATCCTTTGAAAATCTGCATGGAGAATTTATTCGATTCTGTGTCATGAACCCTGAAGATAACGAAAAATTGATGGAAGGGTTAGAAGAGCTATTCTTCTAACCAGCTATCTCCATTTGAATAATCAATTTCAACTCCTGGCTGCACATTATATACAAATACATTAAAGCAGATTCCTTCTCCTTCATCCTCTACCGACATTGCTTCCATCTGTACCCCTGTTGCTACAAGATTATCCTCTTCAAAAATTGGTGTTACACGATACAGCACATGATTACCAGTTTCTTTTACATACTCAGCTACTTGATTTTCAAACGGCAGCATTCCTTCTGTATTCATATACCTTGTTCCTGTAATCAGATTCGAACGGTTTGCGTTTTCACCACTCAACTGATATCCAATCAAATGACAACGGTTGTACAAATATTTACCATCCACAATATCATATTTCACCGTCTGCCAACCACTTGGCTTAATCTGTCCAATCGAACCACGTTCCTCTGTTGGCATTAAATCCAGCCCAATATTCGCTTCTGCTTCCCCACATCTGCCATAAATATCAAGCTCACTATAATATTCATAGGACTCATTTTCAAATCCATCCAAAATAAAATCCGGCTCGTTTTCATCTAACACAACATAAGGTTCCCCAGAATATTCTGGGATTTCATCTAACGCATAACTTTCTATCCCATAAAAGTTCTCTGGCAATATATTCTCTTGCAATTGTGTAAATACTCCAATTACTAAAATGGCTGTTGCCGAAACAATAGCTCGTTTTGTTTTTTTCATATCTATCTTTCCTCTCACATTTTTTATTTTTGCACATATTATGATAGTAACAGATTTTTTACGAGGTATCTATATGAACATTCTAGCTTCTGATACAGGACGCCTTCAAATCAATGTAACTTCTGCTGAAAATGCATTTCCCATTGCCAACGCAAATATCTCCATTTCCTACACAGGTGTTCCCGAAAATCCACTAGAACAGCTTACAACCAATTCTTCAGGTCAAACAGAAACAATAGAGTTAGAAACACCTCCTATTGAATATAGTCTCGACCCAAACACAGAAGTACAGCCTTACTCGGAATACACCTTAAATGCTACTGCTGTGGGATATGAACCTGTCAATATTACCGGAACAGAATTGCTTGCCGATACTACTGCCATTCAAAATATTCGTATGCGTCCAGCTTTACCACCTGCTGACGCCGGTGAAATTTTCGTCATTCCAGCGCATACTTTATTCGGAAACTATCCTTCTAAAATACCAGAACCTGAAATCAAACCTGTAAATGAAACTGGTGAAATCGTACTTAGCCGTGTGGTGATACCTGAATACATTATTGTGCATGATGGTTCTCCTCGTGACTCCAGTGCACAAGATTACTATGTTCGCTACCGTGATTATATCAAAAATGTAGCCTCCAGTGAAATTTATGCAACGTGGCCAGAAGAAACGATTCGTGCAAATGTTCTTGCTATCATGTCCTTTACACTGAACCGCGTCTACACAGAATGGTATCGAAATCAAGGATATGATTTTACGATCACATCTTCTACTGCTTTTGATCACAAATGGATTCCAGAACGTAATATTTATGATTCCATTTCCCTAATCGTAGACGAATTATTTGCAAGTTATCTATCAAGACCAAATGTACGTCAGCCTATTTTAACACAATATTGTGATGGAAATCGTGTAGCTTGTCCTGGCTGGATGACACAATGGGGCTCAAAATCCCTTGGTGACCAAGGTTATTCGGTGGTCCGCTGATGCATGTGATTGCCGGTAAAATTGATAGAGGATGAAATTCAAGTTCGATAAAAATCAATGGCTTCTAGT
>CAYTRJ010000035.1:0-14388 GCA_964440185.1 uncultured Faecalimonas sp.
GTAAAAATGCAAAATGTATTGAAGGATGTCCAGTGTCTATTAATATTCCAGCATTCATTGCAGAAGTAAAGACAGGAAATTTTGAAGAAGCGTATAAAGTAATTGGAAAATCATCTGCACTTCCAGCTGTTTGTGGTCGTGTATGTCCTCAAGAGTCACAATGTGAAGGTAGATGTATCCGTGGTATCAAAGGTGACCCAGTTTCTATCGGTAAGTTGGAAAGATTTGTTGCAGATTATGCATTAGAAAATGACATTAAACCAGAAAAAGCAGAAAGCACAAATGGGCATAAAGTAGCTGTAATTGGTTCAGGTCCTGCAGGACTTACTTGTGCAGGTGATCTGGCAAAATTAGGCTATGAAGTAACTGTATTTGAAGCACTTCATGAACTAGGTGGAGTATTAGTATACGGTATTCCTGAATTCCGTTTACCAAAACAGAAAGTTGTAGCAAAAGAAATTGATAAAGTAAAAGAACTTGGTGTAAAATTTGAAACAAACGTTGTAATTGGAAAATCAACTACAATCGATCAATTGATCGAAGATGAAGGATTTGAAGCAGTGTTTATTGGTTCAGGTGCAGGACTTCCTAAATTCATGGGAATTCCAGGAGAAAATGCAAATGGTGTATTCTCTGCAAATGAATACTTAACACGTAACAATTTGATGAAAGCGTTTGATGAATCATACGATACACCTATCGTAGCTGGTACAAAAGTTGCAGTTATCGGTGGTGGTAACGTTGCAATGGATGCAGCAAGAACAGCCCTTCGTTTAGGTGCAGACGTACATATTGTATATCGACGCAGTGAAGAAGAATTACCAGCCAGAGTGGAAGAGGTACATCATGCAAAAGAAGAAGGTGTTATCTTTGATCTACTCACAAATCCAATAGAAATCTTAGTAGATGATAATGGCTATGTAAAAGGAATGAAATGTGTGAAGATGGAACTTGGAGAACCAGATGCATCTGGAAGAAGACGTCCTGTTGCTGTGGAAGGTTCTGAATTCGAAATGGAATTAGATACAGTGATCATGTCGCTTGGAACATCTCCTAACCCATTGATTTCTTCTACAACAGAAGGCTTATCTGTAAATAAATGGAAATGTATTGTTGCAGAAGAAGAAACTGGCAAAACAACAAAAGAAGGTGTTTATGCAGGTGGAGATGCTGTGACAGGTGCAGCAACTGTTATCTTAGCAATGGGAGCTGGAAAAGCTGGAGCGCAAGGTATTCACGAGTATTTACAAAATAAATAAAATCATATAATATAGGAACGTGGAATCGTATTTTACGTTCCTATATTTTATTTTGGAGGTTTTTATGCAGTTAGCTTTTTTAACCGCCTTAGGCGTAGGAGGTGCAACGATTGTTGGCGTTTGTATGGGATTTTTATTTCAAAAGATTCCACACAAATTTAATGATGCTATCTTAGGATTCGCTGCGGGGATCATGCTGGCAGCAGCAGTTTTGGGATTGATTTTACCATCACTGGAAAGCGGAAATGTCTGGGTTACAGCAATTGGTATTTTATCTGGTGCAATCTTTTTAAATTTTGCTGATAAGCTGACACCACATTTGCATCGTATTACTGGAATAGAACAGGAAGAACATTCTCAAGCACAAAATACATTGAATAAGATCATGCTGTTTGTTATGGCAATTGCAATCCATAATTTGCCAGAAGGAATTGCAGCTGGAGTCGGATTTGGAAGTGAAGACATCGGAAATGCTATGACCGTTGCTATGGGAATTGCACTTCAAAATATACCAGAAGGTATGGTTATCGTATCACCATTAATTATGGCAGGTATTTCAAAATGGCGTGTTTTCTGTATTGCCAGTTTTACAGGATTAATTGAAATTGCAGGGGTTATGATTGGATTTTCAGCAGTCTCCATTGCAACAGCAATTTTGCCGTTTGCATTAGCATTCGCAGGAGGAACTATGATCTATGTGGTTAGTGATGAAATGATCCCAGAAACACATAGTCATGGATATGAACGCATGGCAACATATTCATTATTAATAGGATTTATCACGATGATCCTAATTGATTTTTATATAGGTTAGAGTGAGAGATGAAGATAACAGTTATTACAGTAGGAAAAATAAAAGAAAAATATTTAAAGGATGCAATCGCAGAATATAGTAAGCGATTAAGTAAGTATTGCAAATTGGAAATTATTGAGGTGGCAGACGAAAAGACACCAGATAATGCCAGTGAAGTAGTGGAAGAGGGCATTCGCTCGAAAGAGGCAGAGCGTATTTTAAAATATGTAAAAGAGGATGCGTTTGTGATCACACTGGAGATTCAAGGTAAACTCCTTACTTCAGAAGAACTTGCAGATAAAATCGAAAAGCTTGGAGTACAGGGAACAAGCCATATAACATTTATTATTGGCGGCTCAATTGGCCTAGGAAAAGAGGTTCTTGCAAGATCTAATTTTGCATTGAGTTTTTCAAAAATGACATTTCCGCATCAATTGATGCGAGTTATATTACTGGAACAAGTATATAGAAGCTATCGTATTATGAATGGCGAGCCATATCATAAGTAGCAAGAAATTAGTGAAAATACAAGAAAAAACACATAATATGAGAAGCTTTTTTGTCAATAAAGACAGTTTCTCGTTTGTGATTATGTAGAAAATAGAGAATCTTAGAAAAATTTGCTTGCATATTCAGGCGTTTACCGATATTCTATAGAGGTTACAAAAAACATTTATTTAGAGGAGAATAACATGAGTCAAAAAACACAAGAACAAAAAATTTCATGGTATAGTTTTGCATTCATTGTATTTGGTGGCGTTTGGGGATTCGGTAATGTAATTAACGGATTTTCTGAGTACAATGGATTAAAAGCAATTATCCCATGGATCATTGTTTTCGCAATTTATTTTATACCATATGCACTTATGGTAGGGGAACTTGGTTCTGCATTTAAAAATGAATCAGGTGGTGTTAGTTCATGGATCAAACGTACAATTGGACCAACAGCTGCTTATTATGCAGGATGGACATATTGGATCGTACACATGCCATATATTTCACAAAAACCGAGTGCTGCAGTTGTAGCAACAAGCTGGGTACTGTTCCAAGACAAACGTGCCAGTGAATTAGATCCACTTGTAATGCAATCAATTTGTATAGTAATTTTCTTTGTGGCATTATTCTTAGCTTCCAAAGGAATTACAATTATTAAGAAACTTTCTACATTAGCTGGTTCGGCAATGTTTGTAATGTCTATTTTATATATTCTTTTGATGTTAGCTGCACCAATGATCACAGAAGCTTCATTGCTTGAAATTGAATGGTCATTAGATACATTTATGCCAACCTTTGATTTGAAGTTCTTTACAGGATTATCTATTTTAGTATTAGCTGTTGGTGGATGTGAAAAAGTTTCACCATACGTTAATAAAATGAAAGACCCTTCAAAAGATTTTTCAAAAGGTATGATTTCATTAGCTGTTATGGTAGCAATTTGTGCAATCCTTGGTACCATTTCTATGGGTATGATGTTTGATTCAAATAATATCCCAGATGACCTTATGACAAATGGTGCATATTATGCATTCCAAAAGTTAGGAGAATATTACGGACTTGGAAATCTTTTTGTAATCCTTTATGCACTTACAAACTTAATTTCGCAAGTATCTGTATTAATTATTTCAATCGATGCTCCATTGTGTATGCTACTTGGTAATGCAGATGAAAGATTTATTCCAAAAGCATTATTCAAGCAAAACAAATATGGTGCTTATGTAAATGGTCATAAGATGATTGCTGTTATTGTTGGTATCTTAATTGCAGTGCCAGCATTTGGTATTGGAAGTGTAGATGCAATGGTAAAATGGTTGATCAAATTAAACTCTGTATGTATGCCACTTCGTTACTTATGGGTATTTGTTGCATACATTGGATTAAAGAGAGTATCAGATCAATATCCATCTGCATACTATTTTACTAAAAATAAAGTAGTTGGAATTATCTTTGGTGCATGGTGCTTCTTGTTTACAGCATTTGCTTGCATAGGTGGTATTTATTCAGAAGATCCATTCCAATTAGCAATGAATATTGCAACTCCACTTGTATTCTTATTATTAGGTTTAATTCTTCCAGCAATTGCAAAAAGAACAAACAAATAATATGTAAATTAGAATGCGAAATATCTTTATAGGTATTTCGCATTTTGAATGTAGGAGCAGACTATGAAATACTATTTAGCACCTTTAGAAGGTATTACTTCTTATGTATACCGTAATGCGTATCATAAGCATTTTAGACCGATGGATAAGTATTTTACGCCTTTCATTGTGACAAGCCCGAATAAGAAATTCAGTACTAGAGAGTTAAAAGAGTTATCACAGGAACATAACAAAGGGCTTTATGTAGTTCCACAACTTATGAGCAATCAGGCAGAAGATTTCATCAAGACAGCAAAAATGATTGCGGAATTGGGTTATGAAGAATTGAACTTAAACTTAGGATGTCCATCTGGAACAGTTGTTGCAAAGAAAAAGGGAGCTGGATTCTTAGCATATCCAGAAGAATTAGATGCCTTTCTAGAACAGATTTATGAATCACTATCATTGAAAATATCGATTAAAACTAGAATAGGAAAAGAATCTCCAGATGAGTTCTATCGCCTGCTGGAAATTTATAATAAATACCCGATTGAAGAGTTAATTATCCATCCACGTGTGCAGACAGATTTTTATCGAAATACTGTGAATTTGGAAATGTTCGAGGAAGCGATGCAGCACAGCACGAATCCAATCTGTTATAACGGAGATATTTTTACAGCAGATGATTTTCAAAAGTTTTCTACAACATTTCCATCTGTGGACAAGATTATGTGTGGACGAGGAGTTATAGCGAATCCAGGACTGATCAGCGAAATTGATCAAAAAGAATTGTTGACCAAAGAAAAACTTCGTGCATTCCATGATGATATTTATGAGGAATATAAACGGATCAGCTCTGGAGATCGAAACACACTGTTTAAGATGAAAGAATTGTGGTTCTATATCAGTCAGTCTTTTGAAGGAATTGAAAAACCATTGAAAAAGATCCGAAAGGCTGAAAAATGCAAAGACTATGATGTGGCAGTAGAAATGATCTTTGATACTTGCTTATTAAAATAAATAAAAAATGAAAAACACAAGTCCTCAGAGTTAGAAGACTTGTGTTTTTGCTATTTTATATAAGATTCTGCAATGTCGTTAGGAAGATATGCGCCACAAGATAGAATTTCATTTTCTGTTTTAAAAGTAACTTGACAATATGTAATATCATCGTAATCTGCATATCTTGTAAGCAATGAATCCATAATTAAGTGAGGCTTTAATTCTGCTAAAACACTATCATCTGTTATGCAGATATAATTTGCCTTTGCATCAGAATAGATGTCGATAGATACTGGAACATAGGAAGTATTTTCTGTCAATGGAAGAATATCATAGGATTTCAAAAGTTCAATTGTATTTTTGAAAGATACAGGAACAATATATTCTTCACTAGCAAGTTCTTCTGCGTAATCCGAATCATCATTTTTATCAATATATTTCCATGGAACATGCACATAGAAATTATATACGATATCACAAGTAGTATATTCATTGGCATCCAATGCATTTAGTTCTTCCAGATAAGTTGTAAGAAATTCTTTCTTCTGTTCTTCTGTAAGATTTAGGTCAATTTCTTCTAATCCATTGCTGCATGAAATCTTATTGATGTTATCCCAATTGCCTGTGTAAATAGAATAGAAATCATTTTTGAAATCTTCAGTTGCAAATAAATTATTGAAAGATTTTGGAATCTTTGAAGTATCTAGGTAATAGATTCTATATTTCTTTGCGCCATTTTTTAGATGATATACTACGTTGCAAGGGGTGAGAGAAGCATTCATGTCATATTCCTGGTCATAAATATCTTTTATAAATTCACATGCAAGTGCAATATTTTCCTGATTTAAGTAATCAGGTTCTGCACCCCAGTAGGTAAGGGAATTATGAGTAAGAAGAACTTCCAGTTCAATAGTTTCTAATTTATCTTCTTCTGGAAGGTAACTGTCATATCCCAATAAATCCATTTTAAATACGAACAGAAATCCTAATGCTGCAACAATACATCCAATCAGCTGTAATTTTTTATGAAAGATTGCACGAATATCAGATTGAAAAATACCTTCTATGATTCCGTGTAATACGATTGCACCGAAAACAATTCCAAAGACCATCCAAATAGTAGATTGACTGAAAGATACTGCTTGGAAAAGCACACCAGAATATAAAGAAATTGGAATGACTAAAACACATCTGATAAAAGGATTGAACTTCTCAAATGCCATAGCTCTACCAGCAGCTTCTGACGGTCTCTTCAGATATAAAATATATGCAAGAATTCCAACCACAATGCTATAAATAATAGCAACAATCATAAATTCATAGTGTTCGCTTGCTATCCATGTGACATTCCAATCATTTATGATCTTGTATGCGATGGTAAGCGGCGAAAAATAAAACTGTGCTTTAGGATGCCAGCTTTCATAAGTATAAGTGTCAAAGTACATGGATGAAAAAGTTGGTACTAATTCATATAGTAATAGTGGCACATAAGCTGAAATTGCACCAAATCCGAGAGCGCAAACAATCATGTTGCCTGTTAGTACAACAGCAAGAGCTGCTGTAACCCAAATCATTAAATATACTAGTATCATACTAATAAGATTCCACAAGATTGCTTGAAGTAGTTCAAAATGATTGATTTTGTATAGAGTAAGCAAACCTAGTTTGAGTCCTGTATTGATTACTGAAAGTGTTCCAAAAACAAAAAGGTTTGAAGTGAAATTCATTTTGAAGCGATCTTGTTTTCTCATAGGAAGGGATTCGTAAAAGTCTGTCTCTTGCTTATTATGTAAATAATGAAAACCGTAATATAGCAAAAAGAGTGCAATCCCGGCAGCTAACGAAGCGGTAATCAAATTAGGTGCACACAAATTGTAAATGTTGCGATAGAAGTACGAATAATCATCGGTTGACAAAAGTGAAATGTCATTGCCGTTCACAATATTCTGCAAACGAATAAAAAAGTAGATCATTTCAAGCAGAAATGTGAATGCTGTGATTAAAATAGATGCTGTTTTAAATTTCACTGTTTCCTTTATATACTTAACAAATGAGATCTTTGATGTCATATCCAGCTACCTCCGTTTCACTAATAAAAATTTCTTCTAAAGTAAGGGGCACAGCTTCGCAATAAATCGGATTCCATTTATTGAGCCATGCTACAACTTTATCGGATTCACCACGGATAGTCATGGTCAATAATTTTCCGTGTCGTTGTTTTTTTAATACAATTAAAGTATCTTCAATAAGGCTATCGTATTCTTCTGGAAGTACACATTGCACTTTTGTGAGATTTCCTTTTAAATGAATCAAATCTTGTGAAAGCAATACGCCACCTTTATGTAATAATCCAATGTGGTCGCTGATATCTTCCAATTCACGCAGATTATGAGATGCAATGATAGGCGTGAAAGTTCTATGTTCCATTTCCTGCATAAAGATGGATTTAATTGCTTGACGCATAACTGGGTCAAGACCATCGAATGTTTCATCACAAATTAAATAAGGTGTATTGCTGCAGATTCCAAGAACGATCGAAACTTGCTTTTTCATTCCTTTTGAAAAGGTGCGAATCTTTCTTTCACATGGAATATCAATTTTGTTCAGTATGTTGTAGAAACGTTCTTTATCAAAATTTGGATAATAATTTTGATAAAATGAAGCTAAATCTCTGGGCGTACTATTGGCGAAATAATATTGTTCATCCGAAATGTAAAAGAAAAGTGATTTACTTTCTGGATTATTCCATACAGGGATTCCGTCAATCTTAATACTTCCTGAGTCAGGCTTCATAATACCTGCAATCATGCGAAGAAGTGTACTTTTTCCAGCTCCGTTTGTACCTAAGAGTCCCATTACATATCCCTCTTTGATGTCTAAACTAATTTGATCAACTGCAAGAATATTATCATAGGACTTGCTAACTTGCTTTATCTCAATCATAGTGTTACCTCCTGAAATATTTCATTTACACAAGCCATAACATCTTCACGCGACAGGCTTGCTTCCTTACAAATACATAATTGCTCTTTTAAATCTTGAAGAATCTGCCTGTATTGCTCATGGTGAAAATCTTTATGATTTGATACATAATTTCCACGTCCTTTTACGGAATAGATCAAACCTCGACGTTCTAATTCTGCATATGCCCTCTGAATGGTATTCGCATTGATTGATAGTTCAACAGCAAGCGAACGAACAGATGGAAGCTGAGTATCTGCTTCTAAAGCACCATTGAGTATAAGAATTTGAAAACGATCAATGATTTGTTCGTAAATGGGGCGTTTGTCATGATAATCAATTACAATCATAGTAATGCTCCCTTCGTATTGAGTGTATTAATCGTGTTAGTACACTTGTATAATTACATAACTTTTAGTATTTGTCAAATAATTTTTTGAAAATAAGAAAATATTAGGAATTATTATAAATGGAGTATTGACTTATTAGATACAAGTGCTAGAATAAGAACATAAATTGCATATCGGTCAGATGAAAATTGCAGGAAAGTAAGCGAAAGCTCGCCGAAGGAGTAATGCTCTCAGGTACTTCATAATGAGAAGTGGGACTGTAATTGGATGACACGCTGGAGAATCTCAAGGATGAGTGCCGAAGGTGTAAGTGGAACATTGTTTCGCGAATCTCTCAGGCAAAAGGACAGCGATAATTATTTTATCGGTTATAGTATTATGATCCAGTGTATTTTTTGTACACTGGATTTTTTTATGAAAATACATACCTCCGATAAGAAGATCGTCTTTTCAGTAGTATGCAAAATATTAAGAAAAAGAGGATGAGGAACATGGAATTTTTAGAACAAGTAGTAGCAACAGTAAACACTTTTTTGTGGGATTATTTATTAATCTTCTTACTAGTGGGGACGGGGATTTTCTTTTCGATTCGATTAAAATTCATCCAAGTTCGTAAATTTGGTACAGGAATGAAACTGCTATTTGGAAACTTTTCTTTGCGAGGAAAAGGTAGTGAGAAGGGGCTTAGTTCTTTTCAGGCACTTACAACAGCTATCGCGGCGCAAGTAGGAACGGGAAATATCGCTGGTGCAGCAACGGCAATTGCAGCAGGTGGTGCCGGTGCCATTTTCTGGATGTGGCTAAGTGCATTCTTTGGCATGGCGACAATTTATAGTGAAGCTGTGATGGCACAACATACTCGTGTTGAAAAAAATGGTACTTACGTAGGAGGTCCTGTTTATTATATTCGATATATGTTTCATGGAAAGTTTGGAAAAGCATTATCTGTATTCTTTTCAGCATCCACTATTCTTGCGTTAGGATTTATGGGAAATATGGTACAGTCCAATTCCATCAGTGTTGCATTTAGAACAGCCTTTCATTTAAATCCACTTGTTGTTGGTGCAGTGTGTGCAATAATTGCAGGATTTATTTTCATTGGTGGAATCAGACGTATTGGACAAGTGACAGAAAAGATTGTTCCAATTATGGCAATTCTATATGTAGCAGGTTGTATTTGTATTTTATGTATGAATCCAGCTGGTGTGGTAAAAGCTTTTCATGATATTTTTGTAGGTGCATTTGCTCCACAAGCAGTTGCTGGAGGCGCATTGGGAGCAACCGTTCAAAAGGCAATGCGATATGGAGTTGCACGTGGTCTGTTCTCTAACGAAGCTGGGATGGGGTCTACACCACATGCGCATGCAACAGCAGAAGTGGAGCATCCTGCAGATCAAGGTATCATTGCCATGATGGGGGTATTCATTGATACATTTATAGTATTAACAATGACAGCATTAGTAATACTTTCAACAGGATCCCTTTCTTCTGGACTATCTGGAACAGAATTAGCACAAAGAGCATTTGACTTGGGATTCGGAAAATTTGGTTCTATTTTTGTTGCAGTTTGTATGTTTTTCTTTGCATTTACAACAATTATTGGATGGTATTTCTTTGGCGAAGTGAATGTAAGAACATTATTTGGAGATAAATTTGTTAAAGGATATAGTGTGATCGTTGTCATTTGCGTTGTTGTTGGTGCAGCTTTAAAAGTTGATCTGGTTTGGGCGATGTCAGATATGTTTAATGGATTTATGGTTTTACCTAACTTGATTGGCCTTCTTGCTTGTACAGGTGTAGTATTGAGACTAACAAAAGATTATGAAAGAAAATAAAAATTTAAGATGTGTTTTTAAAGCCCATAGGTTATAATGTCCTATGGGCTTTAAAATTTGGCAAAGGAGAGTACACAATATGAAAAAATTTATAAATGAATTTAAGATATTTATCAGTCGTGGAAATGTAATGGATATGGCTGTTGGGGTTATTATCGGGGGTGCGTTTACGTCAATTGTAAATTCTTTGGTAAATGATATTATTAATCCGATTTTAGGGATTTTTGGAGGAATGGATTTCAGTGAATTATCCATCAAATTATCTGGAGATGCTACTTTGAATTATGGAAACTTTATTACAGCTGTTATCAATTTTTTGATTATGGCATTTGTGATTTTTTGCATGGTGAAATTGATGAACCACGCTGCTGCCAAAATGGCACCGAAGAAAGAACAAGAGCCGAAAGCTCCAACGACAAAAAAGTGCAAATATTGTATGTCTGATATTGCAATTGAAGCAACAAGATGTCCACACTGTACATCAATATTAGAAGAAACAAAATAGGAGTTAGCAGATGTCAAAGGAATTAGAGCAACATTATAATAAATTTTGTGAAGATAAACGTCTAACAAGACGTCATGGAAATATAGAATATATAACTTCTATGAAATATATTCACAAATATTTAGAAACAATGGAAGATCCAAAGATTTTAGATGTAGGAGCAGGAACTGGAAGATATTCTGTACAGCTTGCCAATGAAGGATACGATGTCACAGCTGTAGAGCTTGTGAAATACAATCTTGGAATCTTAAAACAAAAAGGAAGTAACGTGAAAGCATATCAAGGAACTGCTTTGAACTTAAAACGATTTGAAAATGAGCAGTTCGATTTAACACTTGTATTTGGACCGATGTATCATCTTTACACAATAGAAGACAAACAGAAAGCGTTACAGGAAGCTGTTCGTGTAACAAAAAAAGGTGGTATTATCTTAGTTGCGTATATTATGAATGAATTTAGCATTCTTACATATGGATTTAAGGAAAACCATATATTAGAAAGTATGAAAAATGGAAAAGTAAACGAAAATTTCCACGTGATCACAGCAAAGGAGGATCTTTACGATTATGTGCGTTTGGAAGACATTGCTGAAATCAATGCAAAAGCCGATGTAGAACGCATTCAGATCATAGCAGCTGATGGTCCTGCGAATTATATCCGCCAAACATTAAATGCAATGGATGAGGAAACTTATGAGATGTTTATCCAATACCATTTGTCTACCTGTGAACGTCCAGAATTATTAGGAGCCAGTGCTCATACATTAGATATTTTGAGGAGGGTTTAAATGAAACGAGAAGTAGATATGAAAGACATATCAGATGGTAAATTATATGGTTTAAATGATATGGTCAAGGCGGATTGTAATGATTGTAAAGGATGTTCTGCTTGCTGTAGAAATATGGGACTTTCGATTCAGCTAGATCCATATGATATTTATCAATTAACAACAGGATTATCGACTTCTTTTGAACAATTATTAGGTGGCTACATCGAGTTGAATGTCATAGAAGGAGTTATTTTACCTAATATGGCTATGCATCCAGAAACAAATGCTTGCGCTTTTTTAAATGAAGAAGGCCGTTGCAGGATTCATGCAATCCGTCCGGGAATCTGCAGATTATTTCCATTAGGCCGTTTCTATGAAGATGGCGACTTTTCTTATTTTTTACAGATTCATGAATGTAAAAATAAGGAACGCAGTAAGATTAAAGTAAAAAAATGGATTGATGTGCCTGACTTGGCAGCAAATCATAAATTTATCAATGAATGGCATGATTTCATTAAAGATATACAAGAGAAAATTTCATATATTCCAGATGATGAGCTAGTCAAAAAAATTGATTTATTTATCTTGCAACAGTTTTATATGGAACCATATGCAAAAGAAGATTTTTATAGACAGTTTGATATCCGTATGGAGAAAGCGAAGGCAGTGATCACATCACTGACAAAATAAAATAGGAGGAATAAGACGTGAAATTACGTTTTGCAACCGTAGAGGATGCTCCAGTATTACTGGAAATTTATCGTCAATACATAGATACAACCATAACATTTGAATATGAACTTCCTTCTGTGGAAGAATTTGGAAAGAGGATTCAAGAATATTCAGAAATGTATCCTTACTTTTTGTGCGAAGAGGAAGGTCGGTGCGTGGGATATGTGTATGCACATAAAGCACAAGAACGTGCAGCATATCAATGGAATGCAGAATTATCTATTTATTTAGATGAAAACTATCGTGGACGTAAGATAGGTGTCCGACTTTATCAAATGATGGAAGAACTGTTAAAGCTTCAAGGAGTAAAAACACTCTATGGACTTGTAACTACGCCTAATCCACGTAGTGAGCGTCTGCATTTACAAACAGGGTTTCTATTGGCAGGAAGATATCATAATACTGGTTATAAAAAGAATACTTGGTGTGATGTACTTTTATTTGAAAAATCAATTGGAGATTATGGAGATGCACCAACTCCTATAAAATCCATTCGAGAGATTTCCACAGATACAATCACAGAATTGATAGAAAAGTTTGGATTTACAACAGAATGATTCGAAACTATGTTGCATTTGACCTAGAAACAACAGGGCTAAATGTAGAAACGGATAGTATTATAGAAATTGGTGCGTTAAAGGTAGTTGATGGGAAAGTTCAGGAACGTTTTATGGAATTTGTAAAACCTACGCAACGTATTACTCCTATGATCACTGAAATTACCGGAATTACAAATGAAATGGTAGCAGGAGCAAGAGATACAAAAGAGATCATTGGTGATTTTGTGTCTTTTTGTGGCGATTATCCGCTGATTGGACACAATATTATGTTTGATTTCAAATTCACAAAGAAATATGCAGAAAGTTATGGATATCATTTTCAGAAAAAAGGTCTAGATACTTTAAAAATCGCGCGAAAAGTACATAAAGATTTACCATCAAAAAGCTTGGGGAATCTTTGTGAACATTATCAAATTGTAAATCAAGCAGCACATCGTGCTTATTATGATGCGTTAGCAACAGCAAAATTATATCAACATTTGGCGCATGCTTTTGAGGAGACAGAATCTGCATTGTTTGAACCGGAAGAGCTGCAATATAAATTGAAAAAGACACAGCCATGTACCAAAAAACAAGTGCAATTTTATCATGCTCTATGCGAGCAACATCAAATTATGCCAGAATGTGATATCCTTCAATTGTCTAGAAGTGAAGCATCACGTATGATCGATCAGCTGATTGCTCGCTATGGAAAATAGAAATAAAATAGAGAAAGGGATTGTATGAATCAGAAAAATAATGTTATTGTCAAATTATTACAAGGATCTTTGATTGGGCTGGGCGCAGTACTTCCAGGAATTTCTGGTGGCGTTCTTTGTGTTGTTTTTGGCATTTACAAAACGATCATGGAGTTTTTAGCAAATCCAGTACGAACCTTCAAAACTCATGTTCCCAAACTAATTCCAATCGGAATTGGCAGCGTGGTGGGATTTATGGGAGTGGCAAAAATTCTTTCGGTTTTATTGGAAAAATATCCAGATCCTTCGGTTTGTCTTTTCATTGGTTTGATCATAGGAATGCTCCCATCTTTATTTCGTGAAGCAGGAGAGCAGGGGAGAAGCATAGCATCTTTTGTAAGCCTAGGAATTGCTATGACTATCGTATTTGTACTTTTGATCAGTTTACAAGTATTATCTGTATCAATTAATACAAATTTTATCTCTTATATCTTCTGTGGATGCTGCCTTGCAATCAGTATTATTGCTCCAGGAATGAGCTTTTCTACGTTATTGATGCCACTGGGATTATATGAACCATTTGTTGCTGGAATTGGAAATCTTGATTTTTCTGTTTTGCTTCCAGCGGGTATTGGTGCACTTGCAACTGTGATCCTTCTTTCCAAAATAGTCAATGCATTATTTGATAAATATTACAGCGTGGCATTTCATGCAATCATAGGAGTTGTGATCTCAGCAACAATTATGATCATTCCAGCAGCAAGTTTTATGGTATCATTAAGAAGCTGTATTACAAATCTTGTAATGATAGCAATAGGAATTGTATGTGCTATTAAACTTGACGCATTCAATCAAAAATACACAAGC
>CAYTRJ010000036.1:0-14275 GCA_964440185.1 uncultured Faecalimonas sp.
CTCCTTATGTATTTTTTATACCTATATTATATCGCTATAATAATAATTGCGCAATGTTGAATAAAACAACTTCCGTTTAGCTGAATTGACAGAAGAAATCATTTCGAATATAATAGGTGCATCTTAACTAAAAAAATATCTTTTATCTTTCAAATTTCTCAAGAAATTCTATATTATATTTTTGTTCTTGTCAGATTCATCCTAACATCACTCTTAATATTTACTGAGATTTTTAGTTCCTTTACTTCTCAATTCTTTAGCTTAAACTTCATTATTTCTTATTTTTCTATCTATAATAAAATCTCATTCTTATTCTTCTTCGTCTTTAGTTCCAACCATCACTATTTTACCATACTGCTTAATAAAAAAGGTCCTTGATAATTGAATAAAGACTTTACACTATGATATAATATCACCAACGAAAGAAGGTGATAGAAAGTGAGTGAACCATTGACAGATAAACAACTACGTTATATTAACAGACTAACTGTTTTTGTTAGAAAATTATTAAAACTTGTACCACAAGATAAAAGGGAAGAACTTGAAAACGAATTTGATAACATTTTATTGGAAGTAACACAACCAGACGAGAATAACTAAATAATACTATCTAAGGTGTAAAGTCTTTATTGAATTATTAAAGGCTTACACCTTTTTTATATTCAAAAAGTGGAACAATCCCTTATTTTACCATACTGTTCAATAAATAGGTTCTTTGATAATTGAATAAAGACTTTACACTATGATATAATATCACCAACGAAAGAAGGTGACAGAAAGTGAACGAGGTTAACGAAATGCAAAATCAAGAATTATGTATATTATTAGATTCATTATTAGCATTACTTGAAACGAATAATATTGAAAAAGCAAAGGAAGTTATACAAAACGCAATTAATAGAATTGATAGAGGTACTACTTCCAGCACAAAAAATTAACTGTAACTAAGTAAATAACAACTATCTAAGGTGTAAAGTCTTTATTGAACTATTAAAGGCTTACACCTTTTTATATTCACAAAGAAATCAAAACCTTCCAAAAAATGTGACGATTCATTCTTCATAGTAGAAAACAAAACTCGAGCCCGTTCGTTTTCTTCTTTACCTTACGAACGGGCTCTTAATGAATTTCCTGTAATTTCATGTTCTACACCTTCTGCTTTCTCAGATTATGATTCATTACTTAAGTTTTTGTTGGACCGTACCTCCTGTACTTATTTAGTATTAATTAAGTTCCGTTCTTATTTAATACTATCACCAATTAAAAAAGATTCTTTTAATAAAATGAAGTTCTTATCCTAGGTTGAATTTCTTTTTGTTAAAATTTCTTTTCTTGCGATTATAATAACTCTATTCCTATATTTTGTCAACAGTTTTCTGTAATTATTTTTATAAATTTTATATTTTCTGATTTTTTCCGTTTCTCACAACGTTTTTTAGATAGTATAACTGTTCTCAGAAACCTAAGTCTCTGAGAACTACAAAACTTTTGCTATTTTATAACGTGGTCTGCACCATTTCCATCTGAATATATCCATCAATGTATTCTTTTAAATTTCGATTTTCATCCTGCTGCAATAGCGGATCTCGCTTCATCAATTGAGTTGCCGCTTCACTTGCTTGTTGCAAAACTGTAGCATCTTGAAACACATCGCCAATTTTAAAATCAAGGATTCCACTTTGTCGTATTCCAAATAAATCCCCAGGTCCACGCAGTTTCAAATCTTCACTTGCTATAAAAAATCCATCGTTTGATTTATTCAAAATAGATAATCGTTCTTTTGTATCATTTGTCTTGGAACCACTCATAAAAATACAATACGATTGATACTTTCCTCGGCCAACTCGTCCACGCAACTGATGAAGCTGCGCCAATCCAAATCGTTCCGCATTTTCTACCATCATTACAGTTGCATTTGGCACATTGATTCCAACTTCAATAACCGTTGTCGATACAAGCACATCAATTTCTTTTTGGCTAAATGCATTCATAATAGCATCTTTTTCTGCTTGCTTCATTTTTCCATGTAAATGTCCAACTTTTACTTCTGTTCCAAGTGCGTCTTGAAGCATTCTAGCATAATCCAACACATTTTCTGCTTCTAAAAACTCACTTTCTTCCACCATTGGGCAAATTACATATACTTGTCTTCCTTCTGATACTTGTTTTTTTATAAAATGGTATGCAGTTTTTCGATAACTGGTGTCTACCACACAGTTTTTGATTGGCAAACGATTCGCTGGTAATTCATCAATCACAGAAATATCCAAATCCCCATATATAATAATTGCTAGTGTTCTCGGAATCGGTGTTGCACTCATAACAAGGATATGTGGTGTCTGTCCTTTTTCGGCAAGTTTTTCTCTTTGTTTCACGCCAAATCGATGCTGCTCATCTGTCACAACTAACGCAAGTGACTTATATTCCACTTTATCTTGAATAAGTGCATGGGTTCCAATAATGATCTGTGATTCACCAGACGCAATTCTAGCATATGCTTCTCTTTTTTCTTTTGCTGTCATAGAACCAGTTAGAAGTTCTACTTGCAACGGAATATGATGTTCTTCAAACAATTCATTTACCGATATATAATGTTGCTTTGCTAACACTTCTGTCGGTGCCATCAGAGCACCTTGGTATCCATTCATTCCAGCTAAAACAAGCGAAAGCACCGCCACAATTGTTTTTCCTGAACCTACATCTCCTTGTACCAAACGAGACATGACCTGATTTCCTGTCATATCTTCTTTGATTTCTTTCCATACTTTTTTCTGTGCCTGTGTCAATTCATATGGCAATGCATCTAGTAATCGTTCCACAGTTTCCTGTTCTGTGAATTGAAATATATTTTTGCTTTTTTCATTAGATTCTTTTAATTGACGCAATGCCAAAATAAACACTAGAAATTCTTCAAACACAAGTCGCTCCCTTGCCCGGTAAAAATCCTCCTTACTATTTGGAAAATGAATCTGTTGTATTGCATAATTATACTCTGCGAGTCCATATTCCAACCGAATACTAGCAGGCAAATATTCTCTTCGCAAATCTAAATGTTCAACCGCTTGCTTTACAGCCTTTGAAATCGCATGATTCGTGAGCCCAGCAGTCAAACTGTAAACAGGCTGCATCGTATTCTCTTTCACATCATAAGTTGCACTTGGATAAAAAACCTCAGGCTGTTCCAAACATAATTGTCCGCGTCGCTCTACAACCCGTCCTCGGAGAGTAATCACGCCACCTTTTCCTAACGTGTTTTTCAAAAATGGCATACGAAACCAAGTTGCCTTGATAGTTCCTGTTAAGTCTTTTACCTGAAGCGATGTGATTTGGATATTCTTTGCTGTTACTACCTGTACTTTTCCATAAATGGTTCCTGTTATAGTCACAACTTTTCCTTCCTCTGCTTCTGCGATTGGAATTGCTGACTCGTAAATATCATAACTTTTCGGATAATAGTGAATTAGATCTTCCACAGTATAAATATTCAATTTTTCAAATAGTTTTTCTGTTTTTTCACCAATACCTTTTAAGGTATGTAATCTATCTTTTTCATTCATCTTTTCAACCTGATATATACTAGGAAAGCGGGAGACCTCTCTCCCGCTTTCTTTTATTCTACTGCTAATACATAATAGTAGATTGGTTGCCCACCAAAGTGAGTATCCACATCTACATCTGGATATAAGCTTTCAATTTCTTCTGTCAATTGCATTGCATCTTCTTCTGAAACATCTGCACCATAGTAAATGCTGATCAATTCCGAATCTTCATCTACTAACTCTGCAAGCATTTCTTTTGTTGTTGCCGCAATTTCTTTTCCGACAGCGATAATTCCTTCATCGCCAATTCCCATGATATCATCTGTGTGAATTTCTTTATCATCAATACGTGTATCGCGAACAGCATATGTTACTTGTCCTGTTTTTACGTTCTTGATTTCTTCTAACATCACTTCTTCATTTTCTTCCGCTGTCATGTCCGGAACAAAATTAATGATTGCTGTAATACCTTGAGGTACTGTCTTTGTTGGAATTACGATTACTTCTTTATCTTTTACCAATGATTTTGCTTGGTTTGCTGCAAGTGTAATGTTCTTGTTGTTAGGGAAAATAAATACATGTTTTGCATTTACTTCATCAATTGCATTTAACATATCATCTGTACTTGGGTTCATTGTTTGACCACCTTCGATGATATAATCAACGCCTAATTCTTTGAAGATTTCGTTTAATCCTTCCCCAATCGAAACAGCAATAAAGCCAAACTCTTTTTGTTCTGCTTTTTGCGCTGCTTTCTCTTGTTTTGCCAATTTTTCAGCATCACGGATTAATTTTTCTTCATGCTCTTCTCTCATATTATCAATCTTCATGCGAGAAAGTTGTCCATATGTTAATGCACGTTGGATTGCAAGACCTGGATCATTTGTATGAACATGGATCTTAACCACATCATCATCTGCAACACATACAATGGAATCACCGATCGATTCTAAGAATTTTTTAAATTCCACTTCATCTTTATCTGTGAATTCTTTTTCTACTAAAATAATAAATTCTGTACAGTAACCAAATTTAATTTCGGCGTTTGTTTCTGCACTGATTTTTGTCATATTTACTGAAGTACTTGGTGCAATGTTACTATAATCAATATCTTTCCCTAAGAAAGCATCATAAGCACCTTTCAGTACTTCCATAAGGCCTTGTCCACCTGAATCTACTACACCCGCTTCTTTTAATACTGGAAGCATTTCTGGTGTTTTAGATAAAACATCATTTCCATGTTCAAGTACCTGTGGAATAAACTCATCTAAATCATCTGTTGTTTCTGCAAGTTCCAATGCTTTTTCAGCCATTCCTCTTGCAACAGTTAGAATCGTTCCTTCCTTTGGTTTCATAACTGCTTTATAAGCTGTCTCTCTAGCTTTGTCTAAAGCTGCTGCTAATGTAAATACATCTATCTCATCTGTTTCACGGATTGCTTTTGTAAAACCACGGAATAATTGAGATAAAATAACACCAGAGTTACCACGTGCACCTCTTAGCGAACCTGATGAAATTGCTTTTGCTAAAGCATCCATCTTTGGATTCTCCATAGCTGCAACTTCTTTTGCTGCCGCCATAATTGTTAAAGACATATTTGTCCCTGTATCACCATCTGGCACTGGAAAGACGTTCAATTCATTAATGAACTCTTTTTTTGCTTCAATATTCCCAGCACCTGCTAAGAACATTTGCGCAAGCATCTCTGCATTGATTGTTTTTGTTGCCAAAATAAGTTCCTCCTTAATTAATCGATTACTCTTACGCCTTCGACATAAATGTTAATCTTATCCACTTCCATACCTGTGAATTCTTCAACTTTATATTTAACATTATGAACTAAGTTCTCACTTACTGCCGAAATGCTTACTCCATATGACACGATTACATGAAAATGAAGTGTAATCTTATTGTCATCGGATACTTCTACTTGAATGCCATGTGTAAGGCTTTCTTTTTTTAATAATTTAACAAGACCGTCTTTCATGCTTACTGCAGCCATACCTACAATACCGAAGCATTCTACTGCAACAGTTCCTGCATATTTTGCTACTACTTCTGGATCAATTGTAACAATTCCTAAGTCTGTTGACATACATCCTTTCATATCTACTCCTCCAATTCTAAATGGATTTAACGTAGTTATTATACTCTATTATTTCCATTTTTACAACAACTTCTAAAAGGTTTGTTTATTTTATAAAATAAGTACTTGCAAAATTCATTTTTATCTGCTAAAATAACTTATGTTGTGAGTCTGATATAATAATATCGTTAGGAGGTGCAATTATGGCTAAATGTGCTATTTGCGAAAAGGGAGCTCATTTCGGAAACAATGTGAGTCACTCTAATAGAAAAACACCAAAAATGTGGAAATCAAATGTAAAATCAGTAAGAGTTAAAACTGAAGGTGGAAATACAAAGAAAATGTACGTATGTACTTCTTGTTTAAAATCTGGCAGAGTTGAACGTGCTTAATTTTACAAATTAATGAAACGAGATGATTGATTCATCTCGTTTTTTATTACCCTAATCTATTCCATCTCAACAACAAAATAAGTGATACCCCAACAAAAGACAAATCAGGATAATTACAACTTCAAGAAAGGTACTTGGTAAGAGCATGACCAATATCATGCCAATCGCAACAAAAAATAATGCAAACCCAACTACCCTTTTCATGTAACGCTCCTGATTTTAATTCTTTTTTACATTATATGCAATTTTTTTATAAAAATAACTATTCTGCTTGATTTAAAATATCTTCTACATCTTTCTCTGTCATTTTTTCTTCTTTCTTTTCCGCAACACGATCCACTACATCTGGAATCATATCAAGAATCTTTGTAATCGTATCTTGGTTTTTGACATTTACAAGTTTTGTCTTTCCATTTTGAATCACAAGCACTGCGCATGGTGAAATTTTCCCGCCAAGTCCACCTGCTCCTTTTTCTTTCTTTGAGCTATCATCATTAAAAGCTCCTGCTCCAACTGCAAAAGACACATCAACAAGCGGAAGAATAATCGTATCTCCAATATGAATTGCATCTCCCACTACTGTCTTAGATGAAATCACACCATCCATCCCTTGAAATAATGCTGCAACTGTTGAATTAAATTTGTTTTCTGCCATCTTAATCCCTCCTGATCTCTTGATAAGTCTTTCTTATATTTTCGTCAAAAAACAGATTCCATACAAGTATTCCTGCATGAACTCCTCGAATATGTCCTTTTACCAGAATATTTCCTTCTAAAATCTTCTGTTCAAACTCTGGGTAAATCTTTATCTCATTTCCGTAAAACGGATACAGTACGCTTAATGCTGCTAAAATTCTTCCTGTATCATATGGATCTTCGCATCCATATCGAACATAGCCTTTCACAAACTTTGGTCGAAAATGTCTTATTCTTTTTCCTACTTCTATTTTTAACTTTCCAAAGGCAGCAACATGTACTTCATCTGTTATAAATTCTACAATACGTTCTTTTGTTTGAACAATATATTTTATCTTATCATAAATCTTTTTAATTGTATATGTTCCCTTTTTCTTTGTTCTTTTTTGCGTCGTAGTTGTAGTCGTTGTCTCTGAAGCAGATTGCGTTTCGGAATCTGCTGTTGGAGTTTGCTTTTCTAATCCTTCTTTTACTTTCTTCTTTTTTTTCTGCTTTTGGAATAACCGTGGGCGAAGTTTCCATTCAAATTTTCCCTTTTGGTAGCAAAATCGTAAAGAAAACAACCGAAAAAGCCAGGTAACCTTACCCTCTACTCCCGATTTTGTATCAGCTTTCACTACATAACTAACCGGAATCAAAAGTACAGCACAAATAAAGCCAAACAACGCGCATAACAAAACAAGTAAGATTATTCCTATGATTTTTAATACCATTAATAGTATATGTAACATATCATCACCTACTCATTTTCTTTCTCTAAAATATATGTTCGGATTTGCGTATCACTTGTCTTCTCATAGACTTCTTGTGTGATTTTTTCTACTATTGTAAGTGCTTCTTGAAATCCTTTTGCAATTCCCACAACGAAGAGGCGATCTCCATCAATCTTATCTTGCATTAATAATACAGAATTGAAAATTTCTAATTGATTCTGTTCGCCTTTTGCTAAAACAATCAAATAAACATCCAATTGCCATTCACTCTTTTTCAGTTTTTCTATTACTTGATCTTTTGTTTTATTCAATTGCTCTCCCACATAAAGGGCACGATAAAATTTCATACTTTCTCTCCGCCTAATTATAATATGCGTTTAACACTTTCTTCGCTACCGAAACAGCACTCATTCCGGAATTATCTGCACTTTCAACAACAACGCTGATCGCTAGTTCTGGATTTTCAACGTTAGTAAACCCAGTAAACCAAGAATGCGCTTTTTCTTTATCACTACTATACTCTGCCGTTCCTGTTTTCCCAGCAACTGTATATTGATCAGTATTTAATGCTGAAGCTGTACCAGAAGTTACAACTGCTCTCATATATTCTTTTAATTGTGCAGCTTCCTGTGATGTCATTAAGCTTGTATATTTTTCTGGCATATTCTTCTCAACAACACTTCCTGTATAATTTTCAATATGATCTACCAAATATGGCTTCATCAAAGTTCCACCATTCGCAATTGCAGAAGAAATCAGTACCATATGATATGGGCTGACCAACGTTTGTCCTTGACCAATTGCAGTCATCATAATTTCAGAAGAAGTTGCATCCTCTGACAAAGAAAACTTGCTTTTTGAATAAGGCAATTCACATGGAAGTTCACTATTAAACAATAGTTTCTTTGCTGTCTCTTGATAAGATTTCAAATTCAGATTTAGTCCAATATTGGAATATGATGCATTACAAGAATTTGCTAACGACTCCATTAAATTTTCTGTTCCATGAACACGCTTCTTTGCACAATGAATGGTTGTATCTCCTTCTACGATAGAACCAGTACACTCATAAGAATAATTATCATAATTATTATTTTGCTGCATGTAGGCCAATGTTGTAACAAGTTTAAATACAGATCCTGGCGCATATGCTCCTTGAGTAGCACGGTTTAGTAACGCACTGCCTTCACTTGTAGTCAATGTCTCCCAATCTGCCACCAAAGTATTAGGATCAAAGTCAGGTTTCGAAAGCATAGCTAAGATTTTCCCAGTCCCTACTTCTGTTACTATAACTGCCCCTTTGTAATTACCTAATGCATCGTATGCAGCTTTTTGCAAATTCACATCCAATGTAGTTACAACGTTATCTCCAACGTTTTTTTCTTCTTGAAACTCATTCAAAAGTCGTTCTCCAAAGAATGCATGTGAAGTCAGCAAATTGAAATTCTCTGTGGACTCCAATCCCGATTTTCCATGGGAATCATATCCAACCACATGTGCAAACAAATCGCCATATGGATAAACGCGTTTTTCCGTACCGTCTTCATATACTTCTGTCATCGCCAGCACATTTCCATTCTTATCTAAAATATCACCACGTACTACACGATCTGACATTGAATCCAAACGAACATTGTACGGACTATTGATGATTTCTTTGCTGCGAACAAGATTAAAATATACCATATAGCCCATCATGACTAAAAAAAGTCCTACGAATAAATAGGTAACTCTAGCGAATTCTCGATTGACGGCGCGCTGCTTCTTTTTCAGCTTTCGCTCTTTGCGCTCTCTGTTTTGCCGGGCTGGCTGGCGCTTCTCTTCTAGTTCTAACGTTATGACGTCGATTTCGTTGCTCGATTTCTTGTTTTTTTCTCTCAATATCTTCATCCTCGTCTTCTTTTAAGATATACAATCCTTGAATAATTGCAAACATGATCAATGTACTTAATACTGAACTTCCCCCATAACTCACCAACGGTAAAGTAACTCCTGTAGATGGAATAAATTTACTTACTCCTCCAATTGTTAAAAAGGTTTGGAATATATAACAGGTTCCCAATCCCAACGCAACGTATTTGTAAAAAGTGTTACGAAGCTGCATAGCAATATTTAAAAACATTACATAACAACTGAGACAGACCAAAATCATACAAAGAGCAAATATTAATCCCATTTCTTCTGAAATTGCCGAAAAGATAAAATCTTCATCTGCAACAGGAATCGTGTCTGCTTTTCCTTGATATAATCCTGTTCCAAACCAGCTTCCTGTTCCAATTGCAAACAATGACTGCGCTACCTGATAACCACCTTTATCGTAAACTGCAAATGGATCTTTCCAAACAAGCACGCGCACTCTAACATGGTTAAATAAATGATATGCGATCACGGATGCAACACTGCCTGCCCCTAATCCAGCTATTGCATAAAGAGGCTGTCTCGTTGCTACATATAGCATTACCAAATATACAACAAAAATAATCAACGCTGCTCCCAAATCTTTAGAGACAACCAAGATCAATACATGGAAGGCTGCCACGATCGTAGTAAGCACCACATCTTTAAACGCTATAGATTTATTTAAGCTTGCTGCTGTGAAAAATACGAATATGATCTTCACAAACTCGGAAGGCTGAATCCCGATTCCCGCAATAGAAAATCCAAGTTTTGCTCCACCCGAAACACTACCTGCAACTACTACAGCTAATAATGCAACGATTCCTATGATTGCATATAATTTGCGTAATTCTGATAGCGTTTTTACTCTTCGAATAATAATCGGTATCAGCAAACTCACAGCAACTGAACCTGCTACTATGATACTTTGTTTCACTGCCTTATTATAAGATAATCTTGTGATCATAATAAATCCTATGGTCAGCAGCATACACATATTATTGACGATCAGTCGTGAGACCTTCGGATAAATTTTCGTGTAAAGCAGGATGATCACAAGCAGCATCACAGCCTGCGCCACATAGAACACTAGTATTTTCTTTTCTCCAGTTTTGAAATACATTCCAATAAATGCCATAAAATGGATCATAAACATCAAGCGATTCTGGTTTCGGAAAATTGCTTTTTTCTCTGTTCCATCTTCGTATCCAAATACAGTAAAGCATTGATACGTATAGATCACGATCAGCAAGATCATCATGTATTTTGCACATTCCACTATAATATTAGCCAATTTCTCACCTACTTAATTCCTCTTTTAAAATGTCCTCTTGTAAATTCCATATCAGGTTCTATTGCTGCCCCATTATGCCAGAAAACTGCTTCGTACATATCTAAGACTGCTTTCACCTGTTTTGATTCTTCAATCGTAAAATGTAAACGAAGTGCCTTTGGGTGCAGCTCTCGTATTTCCTCTTTTTGATCTGTCAAGACAAGAGGTAATGTATTATAAATCATATTATAACAATAGTCACAATTGTTTTTTACTGAAAATTCCTTTTGATAACGGTCAACCAATTGTAATTGTCCCTTTTTCTTATAACACCCATCAGTTGTTTTCTGAACACATTGTGCAGATACCATCATTGGTAAATATCCATATACGATCAATTCACTATTTTCTAATCCAACTTCTTTCAACTCTCTGTAATTCAATTCGATCGGCGCAGTTAAAGACTCTGTATTTTCTCTCTTCCAAAATTCTTTCGCCGAACGATTAAATTGATACATATTATGATCCATTACAATACAGCCAGAATATTTATGTTCACGCAAAAACTCATAGCTTTCATAATTACGAATCAACATGCCATCCCATGCATTTCCGAAAATATGTTCATAGGATTCTTGATACTTTTTAATTGTATCTCTTCGGAAAATATGTGGCATTCCTAAATAAACTTCTTTATCAGCGCTATGCACCTTTTCAAGAATTTCCGCTATCTTCGAATTTGCCCAAATACTCTCAATTGCATTGCAATCAATATATACACGAGAAATTACTTTATTTTTAAGAACTGGTTCCAGTTGTTCTAATTTTTCAATATATGCATGAAGCTTCACCATCTCTGGACTTGCAGCATTGTTTTCTTTCTGTGGTATATATTCTCTTTCTACTCTGCGATATGAAGCTAAAAGTTCTTTTTCTAATTGCTCTAATCCATTACGTCTCAATTCGTTTAAACTTTGCATTGGCATAAAAATATTGCCCTTCAGCGTAATGTCTATTGTATCAAATTCGAATTCCGTATTCCCCGTTTTTCGCATTTGTTTCTCAATGCGTGTTTTATCCATCGGTTGATTTAAGGCTTCTTGCGCCACGTCGCCCTCTACTTCCACGCAGATATCCTGATACATGATTTTAAGTTTAACAGGTTTTCCCGAAGAAATGATTAATTCTCCCTTAATTTTTTCTTTTGTTTTTGCATCAATAATTTCTTTTTGGATGTAAAAAATTAAATGTTCATTTCTCGTACGATTCAATATAGCATCTTTCTTCGTCTTTTGCAGTTTATGCGTGATAAAACTTGTGTTTTGTCCTGCAGGAATTTTATTTGCAAAAGTGAAAGTCTCTTTTCCATCTGGCATCTCAATCACATCACCTGCATGAATATCTACCAGCGTTTTCACTGTTATCTGTTTTCCATTTTGGCGCACAATCTTTAGCGCCGGTACTCCTGCATGATTTGGTCGATCCAAAGAAACCATTTCTTTTCCATTATGAGTTTTATAATATCCTGTATGTGAACCACCACGATTATATAAATCCATCAGCATTTCTCGATCTTTTAGATCAACACGAAACGCCTTCTTACCATTTTTAAAGTAAAGGTCTACATACTTACGATACATTGCTGTTACTAATGCCACATATTCTGGCTTTTTCATACGCCCTTCGATTTTGAAGGAATAAATACCAGACTCCACAAGCTCTGGAATGCATTCCAAAGTGCAAATATCTTTCAAACTCAATATATATTGACTGTTTTTATCGCCTGCAAGTTTGTAAGGCAAACGGCAAGGCTGTGCACACTGACCTCGATTTCCGCTACGTCCCCCAATCAAACTACTATACAAACATTGACCCGAATAACAATAGCAAAGAGCTCCATGTACAAAGCTTTCAATTTCTACGTCTAAGTTATCTGCAATCTCTTTAATTTCATTTAAATGCAATTCCCTCGCTGTTACTACTCGTTCAGCACCTAAGTTTTGCAAGAATTCCGCACCCAACCTATTCGTGATCGTCATTTGTGTACTTGCATGAATTGGCAGATCAGGAAAGTGCTCTTTTATAAACTGTAAAACACCTATATCTTGTACAATAACAGCATCTAGTCCTTGTTTATAATATGGTAGTAAATAGTCATATAACTCATCTCTTAATTCACGTTCCTTCAGCAATGTATTGATCGTCAAATAGATCTTTTTCCCATGCAAATGCACATAATCAATTGCTTCCAGCAACTGTTCTTCTGATAAATTATTCGCATATGCTCTTGCTCCAAAACGACTTCCGCCAATATATACTGCATCTGCTCCTGCTGCAATCGCAGCTTTTAAACTTTCATATGAACCAGCAGGTGCTAGAATTTCTACGTCTCTTCTCATACTACTCTCCATCTATCTAATTGAAAATAGAATCTCAGATCGAGATTCTATTTCTTAAAATTCTTCTTTTCTGCATCTAATTTTGCAAGTTGTAACTGAAGCTGTTGATTCTCTGCTTTTAATCTTTCAATCTCTTTTTCCAGATTTTCTCCACGCATCTGTGTAGAAATCAAATCATGTTTCAAATCATACATTTCTTTATCTTTTTGAATAACATCACCTTCCAAAATAGATCCTTGTCTTTTGGCTTTAAAATAATCATCCGCAATATTAAGCGCTAATAAAATACTCCTTGTATCTGCATTTTGCCTACGATATCCATTTATATTAGAAATATCTGCAATCTTGTGATTGAGATATGTTGAAACTTTCTGTAAATATTCTTCACTTTCAAATCCACTTAATTTGAAAACTTTTCCTCCGATAAGTACCTCTGTACAGTTTTTTGAAGACATCATATTGACCTCCTAAACAGTCTTATTATCATCCCATTATAAACTATCTCAATGAAAAAACCAACTCTTTTATTTGTTTTCATATGGAATACCTAAATGTTGATATGCAAATGTAGTTACAACACGTCCTTTTGGAGTTCTTTGTATAAATCCATTCTTCAGCAAATACGGTTCATAGACATCTTCGATCGTACCCGCATCCTCACCAACAGATGCAGCCAAGGTATCTAAGCCAACTGGTCCGCCTTGAAATTTTTCGATAATTGTGGATAAAATATTTCTGTCACAATAGTCTAATCCGTACTTATCCACATCAAGTAAATCCATCGCATAATTTGCCACTTCTCTAGTGATAACTCCGTCATATTTTACTTGTGCAAAATCACGCACTCGTTTCAGCAGTCGATTTGCCAAACGAGGCGTCCCTCTAGAACGTTTTGCTATTTCTAATGCGCCGTATCGCTCAATATCAACATCTAACACTTTCGCCGAACGCATTACAATGGTCTGTAATTCTTCTTCCGTATAAAATTCCAGACGATGCACTACACCAAAGCGGTCACGAAGAGGTGCTGTTAACATTCCTGCCCTTGTTGTCGCTCCTACCAATGTAAAGCGTGGTAAATCCAATCGGATGGAACGTGCTGTAGCACCTTTTCCAATCATAATGTCAATGGCGTAATCTTCCATTGCAGGATAAAGCACTTCCTCTACTTGACGATTTAAACGGTGGATTTCATCTACAAATAGTACATCACCTTCTTGAAGATTATTTAAAATTGCCGCCATCTCCCCTGGTTTTTCAATCGCTGGTCCAGATGTGATC
>CAYTRJ010000037.1:0-14241 GCA_964440185.1 uncultured Faecalimonas sp.
TTTGTCACTCATTGGAAGTGATTGTTCGTTAGCCACTAATTCAACTGGTTTTCCAGTTACGTTAGAAATTAATTCTACGTTAGTTGCTTTTACGTTTGGATTCCATTTCTTTTCAGCTTTCTTAACTTCTGTTCCTGACATAGCAGCTTTTAACATGTTAAGTGCACGAATTGCATCTTCATGGCAAAGTGTGTTACATCCAAGAACTTCGTTTTCGATACCTGATTCAGATTTGTTGTTATCAACCATATGTGTCATGTACTTGTTACCTACTACAAGAGCACCTTGTACAGCACAGAATGACATACCAACAACTGGAACACCTCTCATACCAATTTGTTCGTGGTGTGATGCGAAGTCAATGTGGTTGTTTCCGAAACCTTCTGTTGTTACGAAAGCACCATCAACGTCTAATGCTTCTACCATCATACCTACACGTCTTGACACATAGAATTTTTCAGCATTGATTTGTGGAGATCCAACGAAAATAACACCACAAAGGTCAACTTCTGGATCATGTAATGTTTCAAGTACAAGTGGTTCTCTCCAGTAATGTCTTGACATTTCTTTTGAAGCTGGTCCGATACATGTTAATGCATGGATACATCCATCTAATACTTCAAGTGGAGATGTCATAACTGGAACGTTACCTAAATCAACGTTAGGTTTTCCACCTAAGATACCAACTGGTTCTACTGGTAAGATTAAGTTATCATGCATAGCGCCTTGGCCCATGATTTCTTTCACGATAACTACTTTTTTCTTTCCTGGACGACGTACTTGTGTAAATTCTTCTGTATCTACTACAAGGCTTTCGTCAAGTTTCTTTAATGCTTCACGGATTTCTTGTGTGATCACGTCTGTAGCTGTATGAGCAGCTAAAGGACCTGGTCTTTCCATGTTTGTTCCTTCTTTGATAATAACTTCTGTTTTGATGAAGATTTCACCTTTTTCTGGACATCCTGGACGACCCCACATAATGTTTTCATCTAAGTATCCTTCTGAAGAACCGAATTCACCGATTTGAACACCATTCGCATCTGTACCTGTTACCATCATAACAACACCGTCAAGTACTCTTGTTACACCTGAACCAATTTCAGATTCGCCTTCTTTTGTAGCGATTGGTTGAACGTCCATGATTGTTTCTGAGTATGTGTGATATTGTTCTGGAGTGATAATATCAATTTTTAAGCTGTGTACAAGTTTTTGTGAAGCTGCTGCTTCTTCTTCAATACCTTCACGGATGTAAAGTACAGTACCATCAATCTTAGTTTCTGGTCCTCTCTTAACTTCTGTAATGTTGAAATGTTTTCTTGTTAAGCTTCTTACTACTTTTTCTTCGCATACTGCTTCTGCTGCTACTGGAGCCGCTGTTGTTTCTGCTGCTACTGGTACTTCTACAACTTCTGCTGCACCTGCACCAATCCCCATTGGTAATTCAATATTGATATCTTTACCTTCTCCAATATGAATTTTTAATGTTCCACCAGCTACTGTTGTTGTTGCTGGAGCTACTGGAGCTGCTACTGAAGCAACTTCTTCTACTGTTTCTTCAACAACTTCTTCTACTACTGCTTTTGCACCTTCTACAACATCTGCTGTGATTGGTGTAAGAGAATCACAAGTTTTTGTGAGCTTAGCACCTAAAATTTGTTCGATAGTTAAGCATCCATCTAACTTTAATAATCCTGAATCTACTAAATCGTCAAAGATTGCTGGATCTTCTAAGTTTTCTGGGCCAATTGTAATCCCTGCTTCTGCTCTACAGCATAATACTGCAGGATCCTTTGCATGTTCTTTACATGTTTCGGCTGTAATTGACATAAATTCTTACCTCCTTATTTTGCTTGTTCTGGGGTTCCCCCATAAATATATATAGCAATCATAGCTTTGGATGCAGAAATCGGGGGTTCTGCATCTTTATCACCATGACAGTTATACCGTGAATAATAAATTAAATATCTTGGTCAACTTTCTTAGACACTCTCAAATATCTATATAATGGATGACCAATTGTTCTCATGATATGGTCTGTTTGATGGAATACTTTTAAGCCCATCTTTGGTGCAGATCCCATAACTGTATTTGAACAATCTGAACAGTTACCAATGATAATGTATTCACATTTATCTTTCTTAAATTGCATGCTGTTCTTAACTTGACCTGGGCAGTTACCTGGTCTTTCACATTTCAAAGCACCACTCTTCATTTCAGCTGCTTGTTTACATCTTGCAACAGAAACCACTTTTGAGTTCATTTTTTCTGCGATGTCACGCATACGTGCTTCATCACCACCACATGCACATACAAGAACACCCATTGTTGCTCCATGTAAATCTGGGAATTCCATTGTTACAATGATTCCACCTGTTGTCTTTGTGATAGGTGCATCTAATGTTGTAGCTTTACCAGTAAATGGTCCACCCATAACGATTTCTCCGTAAACACCATCAATGCCGCCAGCTCTTTCAATCAAATCCGCAACACTTGTCCCTACTGGAACATCTTTAAATACGTGAGGTGCGTTTCCACCATTGAGTTTACCGATTACTGTTAAGTTCTTGCTAAAGCAAGGTTTTCTTTCATCGATTGCTTCTGCAACTCTTGCAAGAGTTTCTACGTTGATAACAATAGATTTTGCTGCTGATGGAAGTTGTGTTGGTTCTAATTCAATACCAAGTGTTTCTCTAACAACAGCTCTTTCTTCACCCATTGGATAAATATCTGGAAGAAGATGCATGCTAATAGCTTCTTCATTTTTCAAAGCTTCTTTTAAAATCTTGCAAGCTTTTTCATTTTTCTTTTTGATTGCGAAAATAGCTTTTGCAGCATTTGAAATTTCCATACAATACTTAACACCACGAATTACTTTATCAGCTTCTTCTTCGATTTGTTGAATATTGTGTTTCAAACCTGGTTCACATTCAGCAGCATTAATTAAGATATATCCGCCTTCAAGGTCTGTTCCTAATTTTACGCCTGTTGGGAAACCAGCTCCTCCCATACCAACTACGCCAGCAGCTTTTACCATATCTAACTTACTGCCTTCTTCGATTGGTACGAATTCGTCCTTTTGTTCTGCATCTGGCTTAATGATGATTCTGTCTTCTTTCACTTCTTCAACTACGCCATACACACTTGAGAAAATATTCGCTCCGAGTCCTGTTGGTGTTGCAATCAGTGTACCTTTTTTTACTTCGTCGCCTGCTTTAACGATAGCTTCGCAAGGTGCACCAACATGTTGTCTTAGTAAAATTTGTAAATTTTCCATGACAATCCTCTCCTTTTGATTTCTTTTCTTTATATAAGTAAATAGCCTTCTACTGGCCAACTTATTCATTTTTTACGAATAATCGCTTGCATTATATTTTGTATAGTTTTTTTCTATAATTTTCAGATTATAGAAAAAGTCTATTTTTTAACACTTTTTTTGGCGAGGGCATGTGGGAATCGAACCCACCCAGGACGCTACTAACGCCCTACACTAGTTTTGAAGACTAGGAGGCACACCAGTTACCTATCTACCCCCATATTGTTTATTGCCGTTCTTTACAATATCATAAATCGCCTAAAAACACAAGCATTTTCAGCATTTCTTACCACGTTTATTTTACCAAATTTGAATTGACTTTTCAACTCATTTAAGAGATAATATCAGTAAGAACTGAACGAAGTACGAACATTTCTGTCAATTGTTTATTTTTTATCAGTTGAAGCGTGTTTTGTTTATTTTTTTGCCAAAACTGAAGATATCGGGTTTTTTAATTATCAGTTTTTTCTATAAAATATAGCAAAACATTCTTAACAATATTATTTTTAACATCCTTACAATAAAAAATAACACTTGGCTGACGTTTGTAAACCAGTACAGAACCATCTAAATTATTATTTTGAAAGAAAGAAGGTTATTGCTATGAAATTAGAAGCAAAAATTAATGTTGACCGTTTTGAATCTGCACTTCAAGTTGTAGATGCTCACACAAGTGGGGAATTCTGTAGAGTTGTAATTGGAGGTTTCCCGGAACCCGAAGGAAACACAATGATTGAAAAGAAAAATTGGTTATTACACAATTATGACCATGTTCGCAAAGCTTTGATGTTCGAACCTCGTGGACATCACGATATGTTCGGTGCTTTCATTACTGAAAAAGTAAACGAAGAAGCTGACTTTGGTGTAATTTTCATGGATACAGGTACATATCTTAACATGTGTGGTCACTGTACAATCGGTGCTGTAACAGTAGCTATCGAAGCTGGATTAGTGGAATCTCACGAAGGTGAAAATGATGTTGTTATTGATGCTCCAGCTGGTATCGTTCGTACAAAAGCAATCGTAAAAGACGGCAAAGTAGAAAGCGTTACATTAACTAACGTTCCTGCATTCGTTTACAAAGAAGACTGTTCCGTAACAGTTGACGGACAAGAAATCAAATTCACAATCTCATTTGGTGGATCATTCTTTGCATTAGTTGATACTACACAATTATCAATCGGAGAAATCAACGCTAAAACAGTTCCTACATACACAGAATTAGGAATGAAAATGATGGAAATCATCAACAGAGACTTTGAAATCAAACATCCATTACTTGATATCACAACAGTTGACCTTGTAGAATTCTACGGACCAACACCAAATCCAGACAGTGCTGATTTAAGAAACGTAGTTATTTTCGGAGAAGCTCAAGCTGACCGTTCTCCATGTGGAACAGGTACATCTGCAAAACTTGCTACATTACATCACTGGGGAGAAATCGGAGTTGGTGAAAAATTCCGTTACGAATCATTCATTGGTTCTATCTTCGTTGGCGAAATCAAAGAAACAGCGAAAGTAGCTGATTACGATGCAGTTATTCCTATGGTAACAGGCTCTGCATACTTAACAGGATATGGAACATACTTAATCGACGGATTAGATCCATTAAAATACGGATTTATCGTTGGCTAATTTACGACAAAAGAGGATATGACTCACGAAGTCATATCCCCTTTTTTTATTTTCTATGCCATACATTCATGAATATCTTCTTCACAAATTCCTACAGATGCCATCACTTCCACAAGTTCTTCTCTCGCATCTAAATCTGCGCACCATGATAGTCCACATCCCGATGATATTGTTCTTGGCACTGGAATCAATCTTCCAGCAATACCTCGTTCTTTACATACCTTTTCCATTGCCATTGCATCTGCAGTTGTATGAAATGTAATAATTAATTTTAATTCTTTCTGTCTCATTGTTACTCTTCCTCTGCCAATTCTTTAATCGCACGAATCGCAGTTTCAACCTCTTCTTCCGTATTATAATGAGAAAAGCTGAAACGAACTGCACCTTGATCTACTGTGCCAAGTGCTTCATGCATAAGCGGTGCACAATGAGCCCCTGGTCTTGTTGAAATGCCATATGTCATCAAAAGTTCATCACTTACTTCCGATGAATCGTAATCCCAAATATTCAATGTTACAATCGGGCATCTCTTTTCCGCCTCAAAGTCTCCATACACTTTAACTCCCGGAATATCTTTTACTCCATAATAAAACTTCCACATATGCTGTAATTCTTTTTCACGAATGCTATCTATCCCTTCTTTTTCAAGATAGTTAATCGCTGCACCCAGTCCTGCAATTCCATGACCATTTAATGTCCCTGCTTCCAATGCAGTCGGCATATCACCTGGATGCTTCTTACTATATGTAAGCACGCCACTTCCACCAGATTTTAATGGTCTAATATGTAATCCTTCTCTCACATACAAACCGCCTGTACCTTGTGGTCCTAAAAGACTTTTATGTCCTGTAAAACATAGAACATCAATATGCATTGCCTGTACATCAATCGGATACACTCCTGCTGTTTGAGACGCATCTACAATCAACAATACATTATGACGTTTTGCAATTTCACCCACACGGGCTACATCTATATAATTTCCTGTAAGATTCGAACCATTGGTACATACGATTGCTTTCGTATTTTCACGAATACACGATTCCATTTCCTCATAGGAAATGTTTCCTTTTTCATCACTTTTTACAAATGTAAGCTCTACTCCTTCCTCTTCCAATTCATAAAGTGGTCGAAGTACTGAATTGTGTTCCAATACAGTTGTTACTACATGATCACCTGCTGAAAGCAATCCTTTGATTGCAGTATTCAAACTCTCTGTGGAATTATTTGTAAAAACGATCTGTTTTGCATTTTCTGCATGAAAGAATCTTGCCAACGCATCTCTTGTATTATAAATCACTCTTGATGCACTCAAAGATGCTGCATGTGCTCCTCGACCTGCATTTCCCATAGAAGTCATTGCTTCAACCACTGCATCAATTACTTTCTTAGGTTTCTGCATCGTTGTAGCTGCATTATCCATGTAAATCATATGGTACCTCTTTCTTTTTATATAGTTCTTTCACTAACTTGATCAAACGTTCTGTTGCTTTTGAAGGCTGTAAGTTGCGGTCATATACAACATTCATATCTCGTTTTGCAGCTTTTTCTGAAATCGGAAGCACCAAAAGCGTTCCCTTTTCCATTTCTTCTTCCGCTGCTAATTTGGAAATCACTGAAATCCCCATTCCACTGCTAACTGCTTTCTTAATTGCTTCTGGATTTTCCATACTAGCAATCACATTTAACTTTGATAGACTAACTCCTATCTTTCGCAATTGCTTTTCTGCCTCTTTTCGAGTCCCTGAACCTTCCTCACGCATGATCAGATTTTCACCCAAAATCCAATTCGCAGTTACCTCTTTATCCATTATTTCTCGATACTTTTCAGTATTTGGTGCAATGATTACCAATTCATCTTGGTAAAATGGGATATGTTTGCAGATTTTTTTATCTAGGACAGTTCCAGTAAATCCAACATCTACGGTATGATTTGTCACCTGCTCTACCACTTTCGCACTATCTGTCTCAATCACTTTAAATTGCTGTCCTGGATATCTTTCGTTAAATGCAACAAGAATCTTCGGCAATAAATATTGCGCTGGGATGGTGGAAGCTGCAATCGTAAGGCATTGTTCTTCCTTCTCTTCTTGTGTTGCAAATGCAATTTCTATCTTTTTTTGCAAAGCAATGATCTGCTTTGCATATTCATATAATATTTCCCCACTCTCAGACAAATGAACTTCTTTTGTGTTGCGGACAAACAAACGACTGTTCAATTCCTTTTCCAGAGATGAAATATGAGCGCTGATAGTCGGCTGCGTCAAGAATAATTCTTTTGCAACCTTGGAAAAACTACCTGTATCGGCAATTCTCACAAACGCTTCTAATTGTTTTAAATTCATATAAATGATACCCTTTCACTCTCTGTTCCATTTTTCTTCGTAACCTTAATGCTGTCCATATATTCCAATATTGGCTTCGCACTTTTTCTACTCGTATTCAGCAAATCTCTTACTTCTGCAATCGTAATCAGCGGATTTTCTTTTAATCTTGCTTGAATCACTTCTTTTGCATGATCGATAATTATCCTTAATGTATAAATATCATCTGTAATTTTCACTACATCTCCTTCATCAATAAGTAATAGCAAAATATCGTCTACCACTTCTTTTTCTAAATTGCCGAACGAGATTTCTGAAAACCGCACAAAATCAAATTGTGCCTTTTGGAACGTTTTTTCCATTGTTTTTTTCACTTTATCGTAAGCACTATCTTTGCTTACTTCAAATTCTGGAAGGCATAAATATTCTTGATAGCGTCTGATGATCCCTTCTTGCTCCAACATATCCATATACATATCAAATACGTTCAATTTGACTTTTTTCAAATAAGTCACTTGTACCTCTGCTTTTTTCATGCCATAACGATATGGATAGTTCTCATGATAAGAACGAATCGCCTGCAGCATTATATGGCAAAGCTGATTTTCTGCCGCTGTATGCCATACAAACGTTTCTTTTTTCATCGGAAAGACTTTGACAATCCCCTGTGCTTCTAAGGATTTCACATCTTCCACTACTTCTTCCTGTGAAAGCGCTGTAAGTTTTGCTAATTCTGTAAGTGTGATCATCGTATCTCCATGTGCTTTTACATGCATTTCAATCACATCTTCTGAAGAACCTGACTCTTTCCGTGTCAATTCATCAATTGCAGCCTGATCAAAACGACGTTTCTTCGTTGGGTTCGGTTCTAATACCACTCCACCACCTATTGTTTCCATTGGAGAATAAAAACGTACCACAAATTTATCGCCACGTCTCAGTGCAATTTCTTCTTCTAATCGAAGCTGTACAAGTCCACTCTCATTTGGTCCAATTTCTTCTTTGTCAAGCAATACTGCTCGGCATAAAATTTCGCTTGTTCCTGTAAACAGATGTAAACGGCTATGGTTTGTCAGCACACGGTTCGAATTTGGAAGTACATTAAGCCGCACATCCAGCATCATCGTATTTCGCATATTATTTGGTGGTGCAAGCACACAGCCTCTTTTAATCTCACTTTTCTTTATATTGGATAAGTTAATCGCTACACGTTGTCCTGCATAGCAAGTATCTACATCTTGCCCATGTACCTGAATACTTCGTATCTTGCACGGTCTTCCCATTGGATACATCTCAAGATTATCTTCTTTCGAAATCGTTCCTGCAAGAAGTGTTCCAGTGATAATTGTTCCAAATCCAGCCAAACTAAACGCTCTATCAATCGGAAGTCTTGGGATTGTTTGTGTATCTTTTTCCACAACTTCTTCTGCCGTCAAATGTTCTATCATATCTATCAATTCTGGAATCCCTTGCCCTGTCGCTGCTGAAATTTTCGCAACCGGTGCGTGTTCCAGAAAAGTGCCTTCTAGTTCCTCTTTAATCTCTTCCTCTACTAGTTCCAGCCATTCCTCATCGACTAAATCACATTTATTGAGCACGATAATACTTTTTTCAATTCCAAGTAACCCCAAGATATCCATATGTTCCCTTGTCTGAGGCATGATTCCTTCGTCTGCAGCAATCACAAGCATAACAAGATCCATCCCAACAACTCCGGCCACCATATTGTTAATAAATCTTTCATGTCCCGGAACATCAATAATTCCAACACGATCTCCATTTTTCAAATCAAAATACGTGAACCCTAAGTCTATGGTGATCCCTCTTCTTTGTTCTTCTTCCCAACGGTCTGTATTCCTTCCTGTTAAGGCTTTGATCAAAGTCGTCTTCCCATGGTCTATATGGCCTGCCGTCCCAATAATAATGTTCTTCATATCCGAATAACCTCTCTAGTTACATATTTCTTTCAATTGTCGGAACGCTTCAAAGTCCATCGGACGAAGTGTTCTCGCATCTAATAAAACCTTATCATTTACTGCTCTTGGAATGATTGGAATTTGTAAAAAGCGCATACGGGTTTCCAACTCTGCCGTAGAAATCTTTTTCGGTTTAATTGTAACACCTTTGCTCGGAATCCTTTCCAATGGGAGAGAGCCTCCACCAATCTGGGATTCACAATCTTCAATTGCAATCTCTGCATCCAGTCCCATTCCAATCAGCATTCTTTTTAATTTTCTAGCATCTTTCAAAACAGCTTCCTGTGTCTTTGTAATCATTTGCAGCACAGGAATATTTTGAATTGCTCGCTTTTCTGATAAATATTCTTTCAATACAACTTCAAGCGCAGTTGCAGTAAATTTATCAATGCGAAGAGCTCTTGTAAGTTGATTTTTTTTCATCATGTCGATATATTTCTTTTTCCCAATGATGATCCCAGCTTGTGGACCACCTAACAGTTTATCTCCACTAAAGCAAACAACATCTGCTCCTGCTTTGATCGAATCTTGCACAGTTGGTTCATAAGTAATTCCATATTTGCTTAAATCAATCAACACACCACTTCCCAAATCTTCAATAATTGGAATATCATGCTTCTGACTTAATTCTACAAGTTCATTGATACCTACTGTCTCTGTAAAACCGACAATGCGATAATTACTTGTGTGTACTTTCAAGAATGCGCCTGTTTCCTCTGTCATTGCATCTTCATAGTCGGAAAAATGTGTCTTATTCGTTGTTCCTACTTCTACTAAAGTCGCACCACTTTGTTCCATAACATCTGGCACGCGGAATTTCCCACCAATTTCTACAAGCTCTCCTCTTGAAACAATTACTTCTTTCCCTTTTGCTAAGGAACTTAAGATCAACATTACTGCTGCCGCATTATTATTTACCGCCATTGCAGCTTCTGCACCGGTAATCTCACAAAGAAGCTCTTCAAAATGAGCATATCTTTCACCACGTCTTCCCGCATCTAGGTTATATTCCAGATTTGAGTATCCCGTTGCAATCTTCGCAATATGTTTCATATGTTCTTCGCTAATTGGAGCACGTCCCAAATTGGTATGCAAAATCGTCCCTGTCGCATTGATTACTTTCTTCATATTTGGTGTCAGTTTTTCTTCTGCACACTTTATAATATTTCCAATAAGTTGTTCTGTCTTTTCTTTTGCATCCTCTTCTGATTCACACACACCAATGTATGCACGAAGCTTATCCACTTCCTCACGAACAGCATCCACAAGAATATCTCTTCCAAAATATTCCATCGCTTCCTGCATCTGAGGTTGTTCTAAAAGCACATCTACTTTCGGGATGTTACGATATAAAAGATTTTTGTTCATTTTCTACTCCTAATATAGACGAATCAATTTTTCGCCTTTTTCTGATACATTTCCGATAATGGTTACTGTTGTATCCATATCTTTCTCAGCAAAATCTTTCATAATCGCCGCAGAATATTCTGCCGGAATGCTGATCAGCAGACCGCCTGATGTCTGTGGGTCATATAAAAGATCGATGTAATGTTCTGCCACATTGGTAGCATCTACATGTTTCGCCGCATGTTGTCGGTTCCTATATGCTCCTGCTGGAACAAGTCCCATCTTTGCATAATCAATTGCTTCTTCCATGTATGCAATCTCTTCTACAAATAAATTGAATGTCACTTCACTTGCTTCCGCCATTTCTACGCAATGTCCAAGCAAGCCAAATCCTGTGATATCCGTACATGCAGTTACTGGATAGCTCTCTACTACTTCTTTTGCTTTCTTATTCAAAGATGACATAACAGTGACTGCCTCTTGTGTCGCTTTCTCTGACGCCATCTGAGCTTTGATCGCAGTATTTACCACACCACTTCCGATTTGTTTTGTCAAGATCAGAACATCTCCTGGTTTGCATCCAAAGTTCTTAAAAACCTTATCTGGATGTACAAATCCGGATACACATAATCCGTATTTTGGTTCATCATCCTGCACGGAATGTCCTCCTACAAGCACTGCACCTGCTTCTTTTACCTTTGCAGCACCACCTGCAAGAATTTCCCCTAAAATTTCTGGATCTAAACAATTCGGAAATCCAACGATATTAAGAGCTACCTTTGGTTCTCCTCCCATCGCGTATACATCACTTAACGAATTCGCTGCTGCAATCTGTCCAAACATATACGGATCGTCGACAATTGGAGTGAAGAAGTCAACAGTCTGGATCATTGCAATATCATCTGTCACTTTATAGATTGCTGCATCGTCGGATGTCTCAATTCCTACGATTAAATTATCATCTTCGAATTTTGGCAACTTACCCAAAACTTGGGAAAGGGTCTCTGGACCTATTTTCGCTGCTCACCCTGCAGTCTTTGCTAATTGTGTCAGTTTTACATCTTGTTTCATACTGTATATTCTTCCTTTCAAACCTATTATTATGGACGGATAATTTTATCCGCACCTGCCATTTTTTCTACAATTGCGTACATGTTTGTTACGCTTCCTACTTCTAATTTTTCTGCAAGTCCATAGTAATTTAAACATGTTCCACATGTAAGAATTTCTACGCCTTGTTCTTCTAAATGTTTCAAATCTTCTAATGAGTCAGAACCTTCTGCCGTTAAAGTAGCTCCACCATTGTAGAACAACATTGTCTTTGGTAACTTGTCTAATTGTGTGATTGCAAAGATAAATCCTTTGATCAACACTTTTCCGAGTTCATCATTTCCTGCTCCCATGCGATCTGAAGAAACCACTACTACAAGATTTTCTTCATCACATGCTGCACATTCACATGCATTACCTTTTACTTCAATCGTTATTTTATATTCTTTTTCTGCAACTTGTTCTGAAGCAACTTCTGCGCCAGCACCTTCTGCCATCTTTGTTACATTTTGAACTGCAATTTCATTGTCTACAAGAACTTCTATTGTTCCTTCTCCCTGTAATTCTTGCATTGCTTTTTTTGCTTTTACTACTGGAATTGGGCATGTATCGCCAATTGCATTTACTGTAATCATACTATATACCACCTTTAATTTTTGAATCTCGTCTACAATCTTCGTCATTACAGACTTCTCCACTAAACACTATTATACCACAAATTCAGATATGTACAATCTCGAAAACAGCTGTTATAATAGGTTAGATACAAGAAAATTTGCGAAAGGATAGAACTATATGTGGATAGCAGACGGTTGGAAAGACTATGAAGTAATCGACACTTCAAATGGTGAAAAGTTAGAACGCTGGGGCAATTATCTTTTGGTAAGACCAGACCCTCAGGTTATTTGGGATACAAAGAAAACACACAAAGGCTGGAGAGAGATGAACGGCCATTATCATCGCAGCAAAAAAGGCGGCGGTGAATGGGAATTTTTTGATTTACCTGAGCAATGGCAGATCCATTATAAAAATTTAACCTTTAATCTGAAGCCATTTAGTTTTAAACACACAGGGCTTTTCCCTGAGCAAGCAACAAACTGGGATTGGTTCGGAAACAAGATCAGAAATGCCGGAAGACCGATTAAAGTTTTAAATTTATTCGCCTATACAGGTGGTGCTACCTTAGCTGCTGCTGCAGCCGGAGCAAGTGTAACACACGTAGACGCTTCAAAAGGTATGGTAGCCTGGGCAAAAGAAAATGCAGCGTCTTCTGGTCTACAGGATGCGCCTATCAGATGGTTAGTAGATGATTGTGTAAAGTTCGTTGAACGTGAAATTCGTCGTGGTAACAAGTACGATGCTATTATCATGGATCCACCATCTTACGGACGTGGTCCAAAGGGAGAAATCTGGAAAATTGAAGATGCCATTCATCCCCTTATAAAGCTTTGTACAAAGATTTTATCAGATGAACCATTGTTCTTCTTGATCAACTCTTACACAACAGGACTTGCACCAGCAGTATTAACTTACATGCTTGCAACAGAATTAAAAGATTTTAACGGAACTGTGGACTCACAAGAAATCGGATTACCTGTTTCCAGCAATGGACTTGTACTTCCTTGCGGAGCTTCTGGACGTTGGGAATCAAGATAACACAAATGGGAATGTAGCACCGCTACATTCCCATTTCTTTTAACTGACTATAAATATATGAAATTGGTAATCCTACCACATTGTAATAGTCTCCATCGATTTTCTTAATATAGATACCAAATCGGCCTTGGATTCCATATGCTCCTGCCTTATCCATCACATTTTCATTTTCAATATAATCACGAATTTCTTCTTCTGTCATTGGATTGACATACACATCTGTTTTTACTGCATGATTTACGACTGTTTCACCATTCAAAATCGCCACTCCGGTGTATACTTGATGTTTTTTCCCTTGCATGTTTTGAATCATCTCAAATGCATCTTCTTTCGATGCTGGTTTTCCCAGAATCTTTCCATCAATAGCAACAATTGTATCTGCTCCGATCACAATTGCATCTATTTCCTGATTTGCAATATCCGATGCTTTTAAAAGTGCTAATTCCTTTACAATCTCAGCTGGCTCCGTACTTATGTATCTTTCTTCTTTCTGACTTACTCTGATTTCAAATTCATACCCTGCTTGCTCCATTAATTCTTTTCTTCTTGGAGAAGCGGATGCTAAAACGATTTTTTTCATCAAATTCATCTCCTTCGCCAACTAGTATATCATGCTTTTCATTTTTTCTTATGATTTTCTTCAGAATTTTTACATTTCTTTTTGAATTTAGACATATTTCTCTCATATTTTCTATTTAAAATATAATTATCAAATGAAGACAACGGTTGGACTTAAGTATTTATTTACGATCGTTGGGCTTCGCCTAACAATTACGATTTAATCGATAACATAGACATTCCTCTTTCTCTCGAAAAGAAGCAGCCAGAACGGCTGCTTCTTTCAGAATGTAGACAAAGTTGGTGCTGGAGTGTTAACTCCAACACCACTTTTCTTTTAAAATGTAAATTCTTCCTATAAATCCAGGAAAACAAGAAG
>CAYTRJ010000038.1:0-14036 GCA_964440185.1 uncultured Faecalimonas sp.
CTTCATTGTCAAACACTTCTTCTACCCCAACTCGGTTCCATTTTGACCAATCAACGTCCTTTATCTCTTCGCCATTTTCATCAATGTTTTTAATAGTTAAATCACTCATATAATCACACTCCATATACATATCGTAAAACGTAGTTTGCCGGTCGTGTAGTCATACCTTGTATATTTACTGTCGCATTTCCATTGATGTCATTCCCTGTTATACCTGAATCATTGATGTAAACATACTTATATCCAGGATACGTACCGGCTAAAAATATGGCAGTACCGTTTCCTTTCCAACTAGCGACAAACGCTTTTGGTACGAATATGTGATTCCAGTTATAATTTTGCGTTCCGCTGCTATAATAACTCCAAACCAAAACAATACCGTTCAACTGGTCTGACACGTTTTCGGATAGTGATATACTCTGGTTAGCATTCATGAAATACGCACCGCTCCAAAGTTGTGTGAGAATCCGGTTGGAAACTATATTGCCATAAGGGTTAATAGACATACCGCCACTAGCCCTAAGGTTGATATTTTTGCCATATATGTTTGTACTGCCTTCGTCTGCCGACCAACTACCATAACCTATTACGCAGTTATTATTACTGTTTACTGGTTGGAAATTTGAACGCAACCCCCCGGAAGAATTTGTGCCATATATGCATATGTTGTTATCAAACTTAATATGGGAATGAACGCCTATTTTGTCTTGTGACGTTAGGTTATCTATGGAAACGTTGCCACCTTCATTATTTAAGTATAGTACTCTAGGCGCGTCTTCGCCTTCGTACCGCTCCGTTGCCTGTATCGCATTCTTTGACAAATTTATATGTTCTCCATATTCGTTAAATAATTTTATAGTAGGGGCTTTAATTACCAAATCTAATCCTGATGCGGCTATTCCCCAAGCGTTATAGCCGTCACGGTCTATAGTAAAACTTCCTATAATATCTGTCTTGTCGTCGTTGAGTGCAATTGCCGCTATTCCGCCTTTATTGTACAGCCATTCGTGGACACCTAATCCGTCATCATCAAGCCTCCATTTAACCTTACCATCCACCCAACTACTAACTTGTTCTTCTGTTATGACAATAAACGAATCTAGTGAAGAATCGCTACTAATACGCAGCCCCCCACTATTTGAAGTTATTATATATGCCAATCCATCTGGGTTTATTATCTGTAAAAGTCCGGGGATATTTATACCGTCATGCCCAAGCGTAAAATTGCCATCTCGTAGATAACTATGACCATCCGAATACATAGCAATGCTCATGCTTCCAATTTTTGAACTTTCAGTTAAAAGCATGTTTGTGGCAGTAATATCTTGTGCAAACAAATCAGTAACATCCAGTTTATCCGCACTTATCGTACCAGTAACGATATTAGCACCGTTTATCTCTGTTGTTCCACTACCTTTAAGTCCTGCCAAGGTAACATAACCACTAAGGTTCACTTTGCTAGCACTAATTGTTACGGATTCAGCCGACTGGTTTATCTTTGATATAATCTCGTTTGTTCCGACTTTCTTTTCTACTTCAAGGTTGATTCCATCTGCTGTTTGGTCTATGTAACTCTTGCTTTCCTGTACTGCTTCGGTTTTCGAGGCTTCAATTGCATTGTCGGTATCTTCCGGGGCTGGTGTCCAATCCGTGGCTTTGTTGCCTTTTTCGAGTTTAACGTTAGCGATATATATAGTCACATTTACTTCGATTGGCCAGAAAGTCAATGAACCGCTGTTACCCGCACTATATACATTTGTGTACCTCTTCCACTTGCTTGTCAACGAATAGTTTTTAGGGTTATAGCCAGCAGCCACGTTACTTTGAAGAGTTGTTGCTTTGCTCGCTTTGGCGTAAAATGATAACGCATAAGTTGTTCCTGCACTATGTGCAAAATCGTCTGTGGCATGATATATTCGATAACTATCTGAACCAGGAGATACCGTATAAAATGATAATGCCTGCTCATATGTATCGTCTGCCACTACTTTGTAATTTGCATTTATGGATGCCCACTTGTCTGTACCTCTAGCGAAATTGGAATTTTGAAGCAGATTCCTACCACCGATTTCCAAATCATTAAATTCTGTTTTGGTTGCATAGGTATTTGAAACTGTCGTCTTAAAACCGGTAAGGTCTTGTTCAAGGGTGGAAGTACGACTGCTCAACTCGGTTACCGTACTGCTGTCGGCTTTTTTGCTTACGGTGGTTTGTAAACTGCTTATAGAAGAAGTATTACTGTCGGCAGTCTGTTTAACAGAATTTACCGTATTACTCAACTCACTTACCGTACTGCTGTCGGCTTTTTTGCTTACGGTGGTTGACAATGACGTGATATTCGAACTGTTTTCGGAAACTGTCTGTTTCAATTCGTTAAAAGTCGAGGTTTCAACTTTAGTTCCCATGTCGGTTTCAAGCGTTGACGTGCGTTTTTTAAGGCTTGACAATTCACTATCCGTATCGGTTTTCCATGATGAAATTTCAGTATCAAACTTCTTTATTCCTGTAATTTCTCCGTTAATGTTAATGATGTCCTGTAGTGCTTTTGTTACGTCGCTATCCTTGATAAGCACCCATGAATAGTCGGGATTTGCTTCCGTTCCCAAATTTGCAAAACGGTAGCAGTACCCATCTGCGCTAGATGTAGGATTTACCACATAGCAAATATCTCCTACGTGTTTTTTCTTTGTAGCGTTGTCAGTCCAAAGACTGGCAGGCTCATTGTTTAGTGTTGGAATTTCTGTTTTTGTGAATGTTTCGATTGCGCCATCAATCTGACCTTGCAGATTTTCTTGTACGCTGTCAAGATACTCTTTTGTTGGAACTTCTTCTGAAAGTTTGTTTAGGTCAACACTACCTTTTCCGATAAGTTTACCATTGATTGTTCCTACTGTCAAATTGTCAGCATTCAAGTTTGTTACTACGATTTTACTTGCGTCAATCGTTCCCGAAGTAATTTTATTTGCGGATAAGTTACCTACTTTTTCGTTTGTAACTGCACCATCAACAATCATTGATGATTTTACAACTTGTGAGCCAACATTGGAGAAATCTACTTTTGCATACGCTAATTCAGCACTATCAGCCGATAAGTAGCCTAATTTTGCTACATTCGCACTCAAATTATCTGTTGTAATCGCCTTAGATGACAGCGTAGTGATTTTACCATCTACTGCTTCTAGTGACGTGATTGTGGCATACTTCAAATCTGCTTCATCTGCTGTCAATGCCCCGACGTCAATAACGGCAGCCTTTACACTATCAGTAAAAATGCTGTTAGCCGTCAAGTCATTTACAAAAGCCTTGTCCATACTTGCAAACGGTATGTCTTTAAGCGTTGAGGATTCTATGACGCTACCCTTGATTGTTCCATCTTTGAACGTGGACGTATCAATGATTGTACCGCTGATTTGACCGTCTTTGAAAGTAGAAGTATCAATAGCACTACCGCTAATAACACCGTTTTCAAAGGTCGAAAAATCAATTTTGCTTCCTGTAATGGTAGAATCCTTTATCTTTGAATTTTCAATCGTTCCATCTTTGAAAACACTACCCTCTATCGAGCCATTTCTGAATAGAGTTCCATCCATAAGTGCGCTTGCAACAGAAGAAGTAACAGCACTTCCGGCACTAGAACTAGCACCATCCCCCCCTGTAGAGTAACTTGTGCTATTTCCTGTTAGGCTAACATCGCATGGCGTGCTTATTTGCACAGAAGCACCGCCATCCCAATATAACGTAGAATTTCCGATATAAACGTTTCTTACAATTCCATCAAAATCTATTTTTACAAATCCACCGGAATACAACAACGGATTCCATCCGACAAACTCTATATCATTTATTGGATAATAATAAAACGCCTTATTTGCGTTTGCCGAATCCATAGCGTCTCTTATGTAACTAGTTGGCGTAACGGTCTTATCGTAACTTTTAACGTTGAAATACGACGGCTCCGACACGATAGTTAGCGGATATTTTGAGTACGGAACATCATCGTCTTCAAATAATGCTATGTCTGTTGTGTCGTCCAATTTCCCATAAAATTGAAACCATACATCGCCATTGCTCTTGTATGCAGCCATTTGTGAAACTTTACTTGTCGTAACTGTAACAGGGTATGGCGAAATATAAGAATCAATTTTCTTAGTAGGTTCTTCTGTGTAGCAATCTGTACCAAACGGTTTTTCTCCCTCTAGCACAGAATAGGAATTTTTATCCACATAATCAAAATGCAAAACTCCGTTTCTCTCCGATACATTACAATGCAAACATACCGCCAAATGCGATATATACTCTCTTAGAGACATTTCTATATAACTTGGTGCAAAACTATTAAATTCTTCTCCTTTTTTTGTATAGTTCACGCTAGTTTCAAACATGAACCAAACCCAGTCATATGCGTACCCTGTTTTTTGGGATAATTCCTCGCATTGCACTTTATATGTCTTTTCACTTTCCCCAGCATTATATATATCAATTATGCCTTTTCTTACTTTTTCAAAGTCAACGCCTCTGACGCATTCCTTTACTGCGTCCTCTATCGTTATGCTAAATGTGTTTTCTTCATATTCATATGGCTCAATTATATAAGGAGTAACTAAATATTTTTTGTTTATCAGCGTATTGTTGTCGCTATACAGATTTGAAACAAATTCAAAATATTCGCTATAAACGTATTTCCCATCATCATTAAATTCTTTGAAGAAATCAAAAAGTTTTATGTTTTCTCCATCTATAATATTTTCTGTTCTAGGCGGATTCAATGTTTCAGCAAATTGCAACAAACCTATTCCATTTACTGTTGTATCTTCACTTGTCCATTCCGGATTATCTTCTACATAAAAAACACCAAAGTCTTGCCACATTATACCTTCTACGCAAAACTCTATTCTTATATACTTACCGCTCTGCACAAGTAGATTTTTTGTCATTTTGATAGAACAGATTGGGCTTTTTGTAGAACCATATGTAAAGTAAGATTCTGCCATTGTACCATTATCTATTTCCACGGAGAAAAAATCGGTATCAAAAGAATCTCCTCGATAAATATATTTATTATCATTATTCTCAAAGTTAAGTGTTCTTAGTTCTTTTACAGAATCCGCTACTGCTATTCTTACATCTGTAATATCATGCTCGCAATCGTAATTTTCAACAGCGACATCACTCGGAATACAAAAAACTATTGCGTCATCATCAATACTTCTGTCATAAAATTGCGTTTCCTTGCCGAAATAATACCCATTTTCGCCATGCTCGATTATCGGGTAGCCAATACCACCTTGGCTGATATATAGCGGTGTATATCCCTCTATTTTACTTTCCGAAAAGCGAATCTGATAGTTTTGTATTAAACGCTCCCCGACATTTGTTGGTTCTACATCTAGCCAAACTGCAAATTCAACCGCTTCAGTAATTTCTTTTTTGTTATACACATCATAAAAATATAAATTAAGACTTCCAACTTTATAACTCATTTTATACCTCCACCGCTTCGAATGACAACGACTGATTCATCATGCGACCATTTATAAATCCGTATTGTTCTGCACTATAATTTCCGAAATAAACCTTATATGTTTCTACTTCGCTATACTCCGTTACGCATTTTAATGTGTGTTCAAATTTCAATGATGTAACAAGTGTCTTTATGCTTTTTACTTCCGCTGGCGTGAGGCTCGATGGGAACGAAAACTTTAATGTCGTTTTTACTGCCACGTTCTTACCTCGCATTCTACCAGAGGCAGTTCTTGCTGTTTTTGATGTCTGTATTAAGTTCCTTGATACGGAAACACCATTCGCTGATGGACACGCTATCTTTGTTCCATCTATCTCTACTGCTTTGTATGTCTTTACTGTAGCCATTTCACACCCGCCTTTTTACAACAAAAAACTACCTACTATTTCTAGTAGATAGTTTTACAATTAAATATCTTATTTATTTCTTGTTATTTATTTTGTAATTTCTTCGGTATAGAAAATAACATTTCGTTGTCTATCTTTGTAGATAATTCATTTGAATTATCTACAAATTCAGTATACGTTCCTTCCGGGAACAGGACTAACATATAGTAGTCTGTTACATCATTTATGTATTCGCTTATATCCGTAACAACGTCTTTATATTTCTCCGGAATATACTCTGCCCCTACTAGTGCATCCCAATTCGAAGCACTAGTCTCGAAGTCTTTGTATAAATTCGATAATTCATAATTTTTCTTGTCTTCGATAACGTCATTAACCGCAACCGAAAAATCCTTAAACATCCCATTTTTACTTAAGGTCCATTTATTTGTTTCTTTATCTTTTACTTCAAAAATGCAATTATGCCAAACGTTAGTTATACATTCTTCTATTTCTGACAATTGGCAATACAAATTCATATTATTTGTAAGAACATCACTAATTATTTTATCGAATTCTTTTTCTATTTTTTGTTTTTCCTCTTTTTGTTGTTCTTCTTTTTGCCGTTCTTCTATATGTTTGTTTCTTTCTATCCAAAAATAACAGCCACAACTTGCACCGATTCCGATAATGGCAACAAAAGCAAATACTATAATTACATTTCTTTTCTTTTTTCTTGACTTTTCCATATTTTGTCTGGCTGTCTCTATATCGCTTTCTGTAATTTCTTTACCACAATTTTGACATTTTTCAACGCTGTCACTAATTTTTTTCCCACATTCCGGGCATTTTATTAAAGCCATAATAGTTCCTCATCTTTCTCTAGTATTGTTTGAACGCTATAATATCCACAACCATAACGGAATTGCAAACAAAATAATTGACAAAATAACCGTTATCCTGCAACAAATCTTATCCCCTTTTACAATTCCAACCAGCGATAATATAAATCCTATCAATGGAAAAAGAATTGTAAAGACAATTGTCATGGCTTTGTATGAATCACTTACAGATGTTTCAAATACACAACCACAATTAGGACAACTTTTTGCATTTACGGATATTACTTTCCCGCAATCACTACAAACTGTCATATTTTGATGGTTCATAATAAATTCCACCTACCAATCTACGCATATTGCGCCCAAATCAAATTCCAAATAATGGAAAATATAATGCATATCACAAATATAATGTAGTTATCTCTTTTTAGTTTTTTGTAATAACTAACCTCATAACCCTCTTTTTCTTTTTGTGAAGAATAACCATGAAATGCAATTCCCCAAATTAGCGGAATCCACGTAAGCATTAAGAGTTTACCCATCAAAACAACCAAAAACGCAACAAAACTCATTGCATAAGAAATAAATTTCAAAGCAAAAGAGTTGTTTAATTTCTTTAGGTTTTGGTCTTTTTTGCAGAAAGGGCAAATAGAACCATCATTTTCCATCGTTTTGTTGCAAAATTTACATAATTTTTGCGTGGTTATTTTACTTCCACACTCCGAACAAAATTTGTTTGAATTATCAACTTCTGCTCCGCAATTTCCACATTTTATCAATGACATAAAATCATCCCCCTTGTAATAAATAATATAGCTTAAATAATATCACAAAGGGGAATTTGTGTCAATTATGTGTATCCTATGATTGGGTTTCTTCCTCTTTGACGTGTCATTGTGTTTATCTGACTTACGGTGCTTTCTGCTATCTTCTTTCCGTCGAGGTTGATTATCAGATTTCCATTTTCTGTTGTGGTGCTATCTCCTATGGCTTGTTTAACCGCTGAATAAATGGCAGGTGCAAGTGTACTGGTAATACCATCTGCAAAACCTTGTGTTATCTGGTCGTTATTTGCTACCGTTGTTCGATTACCCATTTTACCAATCATTTCGGGTCCTGCTTCGTTTGCTATAAACAATTGACCTTTAGTTGGAAAACCGCCTGTGGCGTATTTTGCAGCGTACATTCCATTTTTTACCATAAAATCATATAACTTCTGATATGCAGCTTTATTTTTTTTCATCTTTTCGTGTCCTTTTTTGTTCAGCGTAGAAGATGATAGCGGAATTTGCAATACAACCATTCCATTTGAACCGGATTGTGCCACTAATCCACCAGTTTTATTGGCAGCATTATACAATTTAGCATATTGACTAAACGCAGATTTGCTTAATTGTTTTCCATTTTCTCTCATAGAGGCTGTAGAACTTCTGCTCATTTTACCATTATTGGTTTCTTTCCCAGAACTATCTACATATACTCCAACTTTCAATTGTGGTGTTTTTATTTTCGCCCAATCGCTTTTTATTTTCTTTGCAGTTACAGTAGCCCAGTTTTTTCTTAATTTAGGGTCTATTTTTGCTGATATGGTCTTGTTCGAAAAATTTCCAAGGTCTTTCATTAACTCATCAAATTCTTTTGTGTCGCCAGCCTTTATTTTTGCCATGACCGTTTTATCTTTCAGTTTCGATAAAGAAGTTTCTAATCCTTTTACTTCCCCTTGCCCCTTTACATCTGCTTTTACACTTGCTTCAACTTTTTTTCCGGCTAATTTGTTTACCGTATTGTAAAGGTCTTCTGTCGAATCATAACTTTTTGAAACTATTTTTTTATAATCTTCAAACGAAAGTGTTCCTTTCGACAAAGCACGATTGAGTGTCAAAGTTACTTTGTCTAACGCTCCAGTTCTTACTCCTAACTTTTTAAGCGAAGTGTCCATAGGATTGGAAAGTTCCTCAAACTTCTCCATATTTCCATTCATGTATTTCTGTGCATTTTCAGCACTTTCGAGAGTAGCATAATACTGGTTCAGACTTCTATATGTTGTCCTCATTATCTTGTTATACGAAGAAGCCGATATTTTCCCTTGTCTAAAAGCACTTGTCAGGTTGCGCATATAGATTTCTTCTGAACCCATTGTAAGTTTGTTCATACTCTTTTTGAAAGAATCTGTAGCCTGTTTTGCCTTGTACAATTCTTTTACTGCTTTCGCTGTCTCTTCCGGCAATTTGCTTAAAAAGTTATTTGCACCTTTTTCTCCGTATTTTTCTACTTGCTTCTCATACTGTGGTAAATAATCTTCTGCTTTCTGGTTTGATTTAGATTTTTCTTTCGTTCCGGATTCTTCTGCTATTTGCGTATCTACATCTGTAAATGCGTCATGTATAGCCTTAAATCCATTTTTAATATTTTGTGCCGCCCCAGCAAAATCACGAGACAAAAGTTTATTTAATGTATCTCCAAAAGCATCAACGCCTGTTCCGAAGTTTTCCATGTTTTCATCACCAAGCATTTTGCCAAGTTCTTTGAAACCTTTTCCTAACCCCTGTATTGCTATGCCCTCTATCTGTAAAGCAAAATACCCTTTAAGGAGTGTGTTAAATTTGCCCTTAATTGTATTAGTTAGTGATTTTTCATCCACTTTTATATCTGCTTTGGCAATTGAGGTAGATATTCCTTTTCCGAAAACGCTTTGCAGTTCTTTCCATAACCCATTAAGTTTTTTGTACGCAAACAACGCAGATACAACTGTAATCAAAACATGGGTAACGCCTAGTGGGTTTGTTGCAATTGCTGAAATCGCAACTTTTAATGCCGAAGATAGCGCAGTAGATATTACGTTTGAAATACTTGACATAATGCTGCCCCAGTCAAGACTTCCCAGGAACTGCCCTATTGCTTTACCAACTTCTTCCCATTTTACCGTAGAAAGAGCCGTATTTATTGTGGTTAAAATACCCCTTATTCCATCACCTATTGTTTTCCCTAACTCCTGCCAACCAGTCAAGCCAGTCTTTTTATCAACTTTCCCCATATCTTCAAGGAATCCATTGATGTAATCCCCTATCTTTTTGCCTAGTGTTTCGTATGGGAAATCAACCATTACACCAAAAGCAAACTGAATCATTCCTCTAAGTCCTGACCCCAACAGTTTTCCTGCTTTTTCCGAATCGAAGTTTTCTACGGCAGATTTTATTCCTGTTTGTATTGCTTTCCCAAAGGATAACCAGTCAAAAGTTGTTACAAATGTGTATCCTGTATCAACAACGGTATTTAACCCCTCTGCAAGAGTTTTTCCTGCCAGTTCCCAATCCAAACCTTTAATATAACCATTTAAGAATGTTGCTATACTGCTTGCTAGTTTTTTTGTCGTGTTTTTTATCCCTTGCCATGGAATATTTTTAAGTCCTTTATTTATCCAGTTCGCAAACGCTTTTCCGACCTTAGAAAAATCGCCAGTTTTCCAGCCGCCAATCAAGGCTTTTTTAATTTTATTCGCTAACTGAACTGCTTTATTCTGATTGCTCTTAAAGGCGTTATTCCATATTTTCTCATATTTAGCAAGTGCATTTTCTATATCTTTTGATAGGTCAATGTTTGCATTCTTTTCATCATCGTCATCATCATCGTCCGAACTCTTATCATCGAGTTTGTTCAAAACATCAAATCCTTGTATGTTGTCCGAAAGTTTCTTTGCGGATTTCGCTGCCTTTTCCGTATTGTTCGCAATCGCTTCTGAACTGTCTTCTGCTGGTTCATAATCCGGTGTGCTAAAAGAAGTATCTTCAATTTTCGCACCAGTCATTTTTGCTATCCATTGGGCGAACTCTTGCAACACCATAACCATTGCATTGAGATAAGGATATACCTTTTGCACAATCGGCATGAAGATATTCCCGATGGTAGTGGACAGTTTTTTCCATCCTGCTTCTAACATTCTCAACTGATTCGCAGGCTGATTTATCGTCCGCGCCAAATCCCCATAGGCTACCTTTGACTGTTCAAGCATAGTCAATACACGCAACTGCATTTTTGATTGTTGCGACATATTTTTAACACTAGTTTTAATTCCATGGTTCAATGCCGTCTGTGCCAAGCCTACGGATGTGATATCAATACCATATTTGTACAACGCCCTTGACTGTCCGATAAGTCCGCTTTGGAAATTGTCCATAACTGCACTCAAATCTTGATTCGACAACGAACTCCAGTCTGCTGACAACATAGACAATGCTTTTGATGTCATTACAGATGTTTCTCCCAACATCCCTGCCGAGTTGGTAATCTGTGAAATGGCAGCGTTGTAGTTCATAACCTCTGTCAAGTCAAGTCCGAGGTTATGCGTTAACTGGCTGGTTGCTTCCCCGGTATCGTAGTCAACATCATACCCGGTCATCTGCTTTTGCAGTTTACTGAACCTCTCACGAAAACTCTTTGCGTAAGATTCTGCACTGTCATAGCCTGCTTTTTTATACTGGTCAGCACTATCTTTTCCGATTTTATCCATTGCTACAGAGAAGTAGTTGAACTCCTCTATGTAGTTCTGTGCATTCTCTATAGCACCGCCAAGTTTCTTAACACCACGGATAACCAAAAAGAACTTTGCGTAGAACATTCCAAATGCACTTGCAAGTCCTTTAGATGACTTATTTGTTTTCTTTAATATACCGTGGAACTTTTTGAACATATTGGTTGCTTTTCCGGCACTATTACTAAGATTGTTTGTAACTGTTCCGGCACGGTTACCACTATTTGCAATATTCCCAAGCCCTTGAATGGTATTGGCAAGATTAGTATTTATGGATGGTGCAGATTGCAATTTATTCAGCAAATTAACTACACCGTTTCCTAATGCCTCTAAGTTGCTGACCGTGTCTTTTACTTTCTTTCCAGCCGAAGCAAGCCTAGCGATACCATCTACCAGTTTTGCAATGTTTACATCAATTGTGCCAACTGCTGACATATCAGACACAAGTTGTACCACTTGCGTTCCGAGTGTTGGTAAATGCGTAGTTACGTTCTCTATGTATTGACCGCTACCCGAAAGCCGACCCATAGCAGATACAAGGCGCACTACACTGCTCTCAATCGAAGATACGCTACTAAGTTGCGTAGCAAAGTTTGACACGGTGGTTGCAATTGTATCCATCTTTGTAGTATCAAAACCACTCATATCCACTCTAGCAAGGTTCTTTATAGCATTGATTGTGGATGTCACATTCTCCAGTCCTCTTACATTGCTAAGTAACATCAAACTGCCTGCTAAAGTATTCAAACTGCCTGCCGTCTGCGTAAGTTTGTTTCCGTCAACCTCGGCAAACTTCTGAAATCCTTTTGCAATACGAGTATAATCAGAAGCCTTTACCCCTTGAAGTGTCTTTGTAGCGTTTCCAAGACGTTGTACACCGCTAGCAAGCCCGGAAAGACTGCTTCCGTTTACCTTGCTTAAAGAGGTAGACAACACATCCAGTTTCCTAACAAGCGTATCAATGCTATCCTCTGCGCTCTTTGCTTTCGCATTGATTTTTATTTCCAAAGAATCAATTTCTGTTGCCATACGTTGTCCACCTCTTCACTAATTTTTATACATTGATAATCACATGCCCGGTCTTTCCTACAAGGTCGCCCTTTTTGAACTTCTTTGTCTTAATCGCACTATCAACACGTTTGAAGTTGGTTTTGTGCTGATTGCAGATATTAGGCAGATTGTGTGTTGTATACCCCGAAACAAGTTTTGCTTTTCCATAAGCAAAGTTCACAGCACATACAGCCAAAAGCGAACAATCGCAGTTGCATTTCCTAATCTCTCCGATTCTGTTTATATCCCAGTCAATTTTTGTGCATTCAGAATATAACGACACTCTGTCCGACTGGTTATATCCAATCTTTTTGTTTTCTGCCAATAGTTTGGCTGCTTTGCCTGCTTTTTTACCTCTTGATGTATTCTTGAACCGTATTACCCAAGTCTGACCGAACTCATAATACGGTGCTACTTTTAATTCTTTTCCTGTCTGATTTCCTTTTTTACCGCCTGTGGCTTTCCCATTTTCGCCAATGGAAGCCCACGCAAATAGATTTTTCATGCTATGTCTCCTTATTCATATTGAAATTCGCACCCATGATTTTAAGTTTCAAGAACAACTGTTCCGTTTTCTCTTTCTTTTCTTCCTCTGTCATAGGCTTGTTTTCTTCCTCAACTTTTTCCATTTCACTTGAAATAGGTTTATCAATATATTTTGTTTTTGCACTTTTCCCGGCAAGACAATGTTCTACCGCATATACAAGCGCAGATATACCGTAACTTCCCCACCACAGCCACATTTCTTCATCTCTAATTTTTTTAGTTAAGTCATGCCCTTTTAAGCAATACTCCAGTTTTCGGGGAGATAAGTGCCTAAATTCTTCAAGAGAGATTCCTATAGCGAATGCGGTAGGAAAATAATCTTCCCATATTATTTTGTGGAAGTCTGTTTCTTCTTGTGGTCTTGCGGAGTTTTCTTCGGTTTCGGATTCGTCTCTTCCTCGAAACTCTCGTTCATCTCCTGTACCATCTCCGTCAATCCCGATAGGTCGAAAAAACCGTCATCTTCCATACATTCTTTAATTTCATCAAATACTTTCTTAAAACTAAGTTTGTTTTCTTTCATGTAACTCTTCATGACATCGTATGCTTCTTCCTCTGACAAACCATGGTTTTCAAGCAAGCCGGAATAAAAACAAACTTTTGCAATATGTGGAATATCTGCGACCATTTCTCCAGTTCCATCAATCATTGCATTTGCTACTGCGTCTCCCGAACTTCCACCATCTTCAATTGCTCCAGCTTTTCTAAACATGTATGCCCCGGAAACAATATCAAACATCTTCTGAACCGTTTCCTTGTGTTCTGCTGCCATAAAAGAATATTCAAGTGTGTACTCTGTGCCATTTACTGTTATTTTTTTCATTTTCATTCTCCTTCCCCTACACTTAAGTAGGAAGGAGAGGGCTTTCGCCCCCTCACTTTACTCATAATCTTCATTTTCAGTTACCGTCTCGGCTGTTTCTTCTTCCCCAGTCACTACAGCCTTTTTGCTACTTCTTTTAACTGACTGGGTACTTATTCCCCCGGCTTGATTGCCGTGTCCATTCCTTTGTATTCCTCGATTGTCAATGTGAGTGCTACCGTCTGTAACTCGTTCTGCGATTCTTCCGGCATAGGAATGTGTTTCGGTGGCTGTGCCACAACGAAAAATGCCTTTTTAAGATATGGACTCCATACCTCATACCACATCTTCTTATTGTCTGAAAGTCCTGTGTAAGCCGTAATCATGGATTCTAACTGTGTAATAACTTCATCAGAAAGAT
>CAYTRJ010000039.1:0-13985 GCA_964440185.1 uncultured Faecalimonas sp.
TTGGTTTCTACAGTTCTATTTTTTGCTGCTAATCCTAAAATACTACATGTCATCAAAATCGTAAAAACAAGAATACTGCTAATAACTTTTTTCATTTACTTCGCCTTTTATCCTTTCATTACTTCTTAATTAATGCAAATATCTTATTTAAGTATGTTTTATCTAGTACATTGGTATCACACTTTCTCTTTTCTTAATTACAAAATATCATTTTCAAATATCTTTGTCAATATTTATTTAGTTTTTCTAAGTGTTGTATTTTTTCATGTTTTCATTTATATTAAAAGAGAAGATATTATATAAGGCAAGAATATATAGCTACGACAAGCAGTATCTTTCAAATTTTAAATTATAATTTTCGAGATGAATAGGAGAAAATACAAATGAATAAAGCATCCAAAAAATATTACAAAGATTTAAAACTATCATTCCCATGCAAAGGAAAACAAGAAAAAAGATTACTTCATGATATTTCATTGCGTATAAATGAACTAAATGTTCAAAATCAACATATTTCTTATGAAGAACTTTGCAATGAACTTGGTTCACCATACGAAATCCTTTCTGATTATTTCGATAATGCAGAGCCAAGTTATCTTGTAAAGAAAATGCGCACTGCCCATTATCTACGTATTTTTTTAATTGGTCTTGCAATTTTGGCTCTAATTTTATCTGGTATCCGTACGCTTTATCTTCAAAAAGCTTTGGACATTGTAAAAAAAGACCAGATTATATATGTTGAAGAATATATTGAATAAATCGGAGGAATATTATGAAAAAATTCGTTATCACAATATTAGTAACTATGATGATGCTTTCTCTTCCACTTGATACATTTGCATCTTCTCAAACTACTTCTGAATCCATTGAATATTTTGAAGATGGAAGTTATGTTATTATAACTTTTGATGATGCTGTACCCACAACTACAGCCGCATACTTTTCTTCTACGCAGACAGTTACAAAATCTAAAACAGCTAAATACTATAATACCAATGATGAACTTATCTGTTCTCTAAAAGTAACTGGAATATTTACTTATGGAAATGGGACTGCAAAATGTACTAGTTCTTCTGTAACGGCTAACGCGTATTCTTCTTGGAAAGTATCTAGTAAATCTGCAAGCACAAGCGGTGCTACTGCGATTGCTAACGCAACAATCAAACAATACTATAATGGAACTGTTATTCAATCACTTAATAAAACTTTGAAACTCACTTGTAGTCCTACTGGAACATTTTCATAGTTCTCACAGGATAATTAAATTACCATCAATCTATAGAAAAGCAGACTGCGATTCATACAGTCTGCTTTTTCTAACTTATATCATTTTTAAATCTTTGATTTGGAATCACTTCACCTCTATCACCTTTCGCAGTGCAAAAGAATAAATAAGCTTTTCCTTCACCTGTTTCCCAGTCAATCGTTCTAGTGCTTCTCCATAATATGCAAGCTGAGTTCGATATTTTTGCAGTAATTCACTCTCTGCATGCACACGGTCCGTCTTATAATCCAATACGACAATTTCTCCATCTTCCTCGAAAAACGCATCAATAATCCCTTGCACTAACAGGATTTCACCTTCCACATCTGGATATACGGTATTGGCAGGAACTCCTAGCACAAATGGTTGTTCTGCATATAGCATTCCTCTTTTCGCTGCTCCCTGCATTCGTTTTCCTAAGTTAGAATTTAAGAACAGCAATAAGTCTTGTACCTTTACCACTTCTGCCATTTCTCCCGACAGAAATCCTTCCTGTTGTTTTTGATTGATTACTGCTTTCAATACTTTTTCGTCATAGTTCTTTGAAAAATCAAGTAGTTCCAGCACTTTATGATAAGCGGTTCCACGAGAAGCTCCTGATATGCTTTCTTCTTCCTGCAAAAATTTAGGTAGTAATGGATATACCGTTTCTTCTTCCAACTCTGCTTCTTCTAGATAGACTTTTTTCTTCAATTCTGATACAGACAGTTTTTGTTTCATTTTCTGCCTGTGAATGTGTGGATATTTATACGCAAATTGTGTTTCGATCTGCTCTCTTGCTTCCTTATCGTAAACAATTTCTGTATTCCAGTGGTATAAAATATCTTTTGATAACTGAGAAATCATCTCCTCTTCCACTGCTTCCCTCGACAGCTCTTCTTTTGTAATCTTTATTGAAACGATTGGAACATCATCCCATGCTTTCTTACGATATAATGCCGGAAGGATCCAGTCAAAATATTTTAACGCACCTGCCAACAAATTATATGGAAGTGTTTTTTCATTTCGATTTTCAAGTGAAGAATAGCTTCGCAGCATTTTTTCAAAATCAGTCGCTGTTCCAGTTAGGATCAGCTTTTCTTTTGCACGTGTCATAGCAACGTACAATACACGTAATTCTTCTGCAATCGATTCCATCTGCGACTTATGTTGAATTACTTTTTTTAATAACGTTGGGATTTTCACACGATTTTTTGCATCTACTCGGTCTATCCCAATTCCTAATTCTGGATGGATTACCATTTCGCTTTTCACATCCTGCATGTTAAAAGATTTTCCAAGACCAGCTACAAATACCACTGGAAATTCCAGACCTTTACTTTTATGAATGCTCATAAGAGTTACAACATCTGCATCTTCTTCCATAAGATTTGCTTCTCCATAATCTACATTATATTTTTGCAGCTGTTCCATATATCTCACAAAATTAAACAATCCTTTGTAACTTGTACTTTCAAATGCAACTGCCTTTTCGCGAAACATTTCTACATTTGCAATTCGCTGTTCCCCGCCTGGAAGTGCCGCAATATAATTTCCATATCCTGTTTCTTCCAAAATCTGCTCTAGCAATACATGGATTGCTGTATAAGGGACTCTGGCGCGAAAGGAATTAAATGTTGCCATAAATACATCCAATTTTTGCTTCAGTTCTTTATTCTCTCCTACCTCCAGATAAGAAAGGACACTTTCATACATACAACCTTCCGGATATGCACTTCGTAGCTGTGCCAGTTCATTGCTTGTTATTTCTGCAAACATACCTGATAAAACGGCTGTAAAAGGAATGTCTTGCATTGGATTATCTAGCACACGCAAATAATTCATCAACAATTGAATTTCCTGCGTTGCAAAATATCCTTCTCTTGATGCACTATACGTTGGAATCCCTTCATCTTTCAACACTTTTGCAAAAACATCTGACCAGCCTTTTAAACTTCTCATCAAGATCACAATATCTTTGTAGCTAACTGAACGATATTCCCCAGTCTTTTTATCAAGCACCTTTTGTTCTGCTTTTAGCTTCTTGATGCGTTGTGCCACTGCAATTGCTTCTAGCTCCATCCGTTCATCTGCCTTGGCATCTGGTGTTTCTATCATAAGTACTTCTGTTTCATTTCCAGGTATTTCTTCATACGAAGCGCCTACATATAGTGCTGCCTTTTCATCGTATGCAATACCTCCTAATTTGTTCGTCATAATTTGTTCGAATATATAGTTTGTACTATTCAACACCTCACGTCTGCTACGAAAATTCTTATGCAAGTCAATACGCTGTGTCTGACTTTCTTCCAAACTATACGTATTGAATTTTTCCATAAAGAGCTCTGGTCTAGATAAACGAAAGCGATAAATACTCTGTTTTACATCACCTACCATGAAAACATTATAAATTCCTTGTGAAACTTTCGAAACACTTGTCAAGATTGCTTCCTGCACATAGTTACTATCCTGATATTCATCTATCATCACTTCTTGAAATTGTTCTTGATATTCCTTCGCAACTTGCGTTGGCACAAATGTTCCATCTTCTTCCGTTGTCAGAATCTGCAATGCGAACTGCTCCATATCACTAAAATCGATCAAATTTCTGCTACGTTTCTTTTCTACAAAGACTTCTTCAAATGTAAGCACAAGTTGTATTAAGATTTCCATTTGCTTTTTTACAGCAGACATATCTTCTTGCATTTCTTTCAGCGTTGCAAAACAATATTTTTCTGTAAGCATTTTTACAATCGCCTTTATTTCTTCCCGAATCTCTTTCACTTGCTCAATGCTCTCTTCATAGGCAGATTTTTTACTTACTCTTGCAAGCGTTGACCATTTTAACGTTCTTAGTTTCTTTTGCAAACTTTCCAATGAGTCTGTCTCCACCAATTCATTCAAGAGTATGATATCTTTTTGAAGAGTATCTGCGTAAGGTGCAGGGCCTCCCTCTTCTTCGCAAATTGAAATTCCAAACTTCGCCACGGAAATCATATCTTCTACGTACCACTTTGCTTCTCGTAAAAGTTCTTTTACAAAAGATTTTTCTTCCAATTCACATGGCGTTTTCACGTCATACTGCTTCACACAGCCTTCCAACCATTCCCTAGGATTTGGATAACTTCTCGAAAATTCATACAACTGCAAAATCATCTCTTCTAATTTGCGATCATCTTTCCCTGTTGCAAAACTTTCCACAAATTCTATAAATTCTGGTGTTTTTTCCACAAATGCCTGTTCTAATGTCGCTTCCACTGCTTCACGTTTGAGCAATTTTAATTCTGCTTCATCTCCAATCCGAAATCCTGGATCTAACTGAATGTGATGAAAGTGTTCTCGGATCACTGATAAACAAAAACGGTGTATCGTTGTGATGCGTGCCTGATGAATCAAAGTCGCCTGATGTTGCAAATGTTCGTTTTCCGGTTCTTCTTCCAACGCCTTTTCAATTGCACTATGGATACGTTCTTTCATTTCTGAAGCAGCCGCTTCTGTGTAAGTTACGATCAAAAGCTCATCCACATTGATTGGATTTTCATCTTTTGTCAATCTTTTAATAATACGTTCTACTAGGACCGCAGTCTTTCCAGAGCCAGCAGCAGCAGACACGAGAATATTACGCCCTCGTAAGTCTATGACTTGCTGCTGTTCTTTTGTATAAGTAACTCCCATGTCTACTCCTCCTCTCGTTTCATTTCATTTAACGCTTCCTGCACACTTAATTTTTTTAGATTTCGTTTTTCGTACCCTGGTACTTTTTCATCAAAGCGGCAGATTGCTTGGTATGGACAGTAGTCACATCCTGTGTCTGTTCCCATTGTATATGGGGCAATATCATTTTCTCCATTTAAAATCTCTTTTCCTATCTGCTTTACTTTGATTTTTGCATAGTTTGAAATACTTCTAAACTCTTCTTCTGTCAATATTTTTGATGCTTTTGTTAATGCTCCTGTTTTTGTTTTTCCTACAGGAATAATTTGCGATGCGCCTGCAAATTGATCAAATAAATCTAGCACCTCTTCTTCTGCCTGTACATATCCATCCAAACGTAATTCTTTTAAAAGTAGATCTTCCGTCTTTTCTTCTTCGTCTGGACGTTCAATGACAGGGTCCTTCATCCGATAGTAGAATAAGCCTGCTGGTATGATCGTTTTCTCTGGATGTTTTTCTTCTTCCCTTTGAACTGCAGCATTCATGTACACAACCAACTGCATTTGCAGACCATAAAAAAGTTCTCCCAATTCAAAGCTTTTAATCCCAGTCTTGTAGTCAATCACTTTTACCGCAACTTTATCTGCATCCTCGTAAATGTCAATACGATCTATCTTCCCACGCAGTCTCATTTTTCCTAATTCTTCTAGTTCAATTTCATTTTTGAACTTCATTTCAAAATTAGTTGGAACAAACTTCCCATGTTCCAGCTGTCTCGTCAACGCCCAGATCGTACGCGCAAACATTCTCTTCAATCGTACGATCACATACTCGTTTCTCGCGTTGCTATATAGAATCGAATTGCCATAATCTGTAACACATTCTTCCACACTTTCTTCCATTAATGTCTTTTGTAATTCCGTTGAAACAGTTGTCCATGTAACACCTTCTCGTTCTAATTTTCCTGCATATTTCTCAATCGCACTATGGAATAAGGTTCCCAGATCAACTGGTTTAAACTGATAGGTTTCTCGCTCCTGTAATTTTAATCCATAGCTCAGAAAATGTGCATAAGCACATGCCGAGAATTTTTCCAGACGTGTCACACTATTTTCTAAAATATCTCCATAAAGTGCTCGTGCTGTTTCTCGTTCCAAGGCTGTATTCGGTTTGTGATAAAAAGCAGCCTCTACTATCTGCTCGATTTTCTCACACCATTCCGGATTTCGTTTATACCAACTATAAAGTTCCTGCCATGTTGTATCGATTCCCTCTGCTCGCTGCCGTAACCCTTTCACCAAATACGATATTCCGCTAGCTGCCGTCCATTCTTGTTTCATAAAATCGAATTCAATCGTGTGTATTTTCATTTTAGGATATAACTTTCGTAGATCTGCGATCAAGTACGATGGCCGGATGGCAGTTCCATCTGAGCTAGCTTTACTGTATGTCAAATACAATTGCTCCGATGGTTTTGTCATCATCAGATACAAATAAAATTTTTGAATAAACGTTTTCTCTTTTGCACCAGGCGCAAGTTCTGTACCATGCTCTGCTATTTTTTTTCGGTCATGTTCAGAAAGCAATCCTTTATTTTGTAGACTTCCTGGAATATGCACATCATTTATTCCAAGTAAAAATAGTACCTTTACATCTTTCACACGGGTTCTTTGAACATCTCCTATCACAATTTGATCAATGGTAGGTGGAATGATACCTACTTTTGCTTCTTCCAAACCTGCATCTAACAGATTACAGTACTCTTTCATAGAAATGCGTTCTTCTCCAAGCAAAGCAACAAACTGATCTAGTAATTCAATTACAATCCGATATACCTGTGCATATTCTTTTTCTAATGCAAGTTCACCCTCTGCTGCAAATTGTTTTTCATATTCCTGCACACGTTCTTGTAATTTTTCTTGTACAAAGAACGTATGTAATGCTTTCGTAATATCAAATACTGTTTTGTGTCTACGTTTTAGGACTTCCATAACTTCTTCAATATTTTTCAGGAACTTATCCTTAATTTCATTTATTTGTGAAAGTTCTTCTTCTCCCATTTGCTTTGAACGGCGAATCCATTTTTCTTTCCACTTTTTGTAACCTTTGATTCCTAACGCCAATACATAATTTTCCAATCGGTCTACTTCTGCTCTCGTAAGTCCAGAAAGATCTGTACGCAGATAACGAAATACACTTTCATAAGAAAAGTTTTGTTCTGCCATAGCAAGCAGGCTTCGAATATATTCCACAAATGAGTTCAGCAAAATACTTCTCTTATAATCCATAAACACAGGAATTTCATAATTTGCAAATTCTCGTTCCACCGCTCCTGCATAAGTTTCCATATCACTCGCGATCACTGCTATTTCTCGATATTGATATCCTTCTTTTCTTACAAGTTCACGTATTTTCTGTGCAATGAACCTTACTTCTTCTTGTGGATTTTTTCCGCAGTAAATTTGAATCGTATCTTGTTCTTCCTCATATTGCTCTTTGGAATATCGAAATACATGTTCTTGTAAAAATGCCAATGGCTCGTTGTTTCGGAACCGATACACTGGTTTTCCATAGAGGCACACTGGTTCTTCAATTTCTATTTGCATCTCTTTTGCCAGCTCCAACAGACTAGTTACCATCTGCTTACTCATTCCAAATAATTGATATGGATGTTTATAAACATACGGATTTTCTCGTCTGTCCATCGTCACCGTAACAACAATCTTTTCACATACACACAAAAGTTCTCGCAATAATTTATGTTGTACCGGAGTAAAGCCAGTAAAACCATCTAATACAATTACACTATCTTTTAATATTCTTGACTTTGTAACAACACTTGCCAAAATTTCCAGAATTTCCTCAGCTGTAATATAACGATCTTGCAAAAATTTTTTAAATCCTTCATAAATTATACGGACATCTTGCAATTTATAATAAAGGCTCGTCTCTTGGCCTGTCGCTTCGATCATTTTATCCAGTTGTTCTTCCTGCACATCATATTGAGTAAATTCTGAAATCAAAGACTTCATTTCACTAATATATCCTGTCTTTTTCAAATTGCTTCCCAGAACACAAAGTTCCCCTTCTTTTTCCCCAGCAATCTTACGAATGACAAAGTTTTTCCCCACATCATCTAAAACGGCACGCTTATTTTCCCCTGTTTCCTCAAATATACGATGCGCTAATCTGTTAAAACTTAATACATCTACATTCAAAATTCCTTTGCGCGGACTTGCCATTACCAAGTCTTTCTGCGTCTGCATCGTAAATTGTTCTGGCACCAACACGATATAATTTTTTTCTGGATGTGCTAGTGATTCTTTTGTAATCTGTTCATATAAATAATGGGACTTTCCGGATCCGGAAGGTCCCATAATAAATTGTAAACTCATCTTTTCCTCCTAATTTGCATGTCAGTTACAATTTTACAATAAAGGCTGGAATCGGAGGATGATTTGGTCTGTTGTAATAACAGCTTAAAATCACCAAATACTTCTTTCGATCCAAAGTTTTCAATTCTTCTAATAGCGCATCTCGTTCTTCAAATCCACTATCTCCACCACTATAAATGCAAAGGCTCATAAGTCCACCTTTTTTCAACAACTTTAAGCCCTCATGAATTGCCTCAATACTAGTGTCTTTCTTAGTCGCAAGATTGTGATCTCCTCCTGGGAGATAACCAAAATTAAAAACGATACAGCTTACGCTATCTTTATCCACATGTTCAGCCATTTTTACATGACTTTTGCACAGAACTTCTGCGCGCTTTTCAAAACCATGTTCATAAATACGTTGCTTCGTTGCAGCCACTGCTGCTTCTTGAATATCAAAGGCAATTACTTTTCCTTGCTCTCCTACAAGTTCACATAAGAATTGAGTATCATTTCCATTTCCGGCAGTCGCATCAATACAAAGGTCTCCCACCTTCACATGTTGTTTAATAAAATGATGACACCATTCTGTAATCTGATAATTCTTCATCTATCTCACCTTCTCGTATATTTCGGCCGGAACATATCCTCTCGCAAAAATACCATCTTCTTGGTAAGATTCTTCCAAAAGTTCTCCATATTTACGAATCAATTGGATTTTTCCTGCTTCCGCATACGCATAAACTTTTTCTACATAAATTTTCTGTTCTCTCAGAATTCCTTCAATTGTTTCTTGCAATTCATCCAAACCATCACCATATTTTGCTGAAATACGCACAATATGATCCGCCTTAAAGTCTCTTAGAATATGCTCTTCACTAATCTGGTCTTGTTTATTGAAAGCAGTAATAATTGGTTTATTCTTTACGTCCAGATTTTCTAATGTTTCATATACAATATACATTTGTTCATCTACTTGTGGATTTGATGCATCCACAACATGTAAGATGATATCTGCATATTTTGCTTCTTCCAACGTACTACGAAACGCTTCGATCAAATGGTGTGGCAATTTACGGATAAATCCTACTGTATCCGTCATTAACACTTCCTGCTTACTTGGTAGTTTTAAATTACGTGTAGTTGGATCGAGTGTTGCAAATAGTTTGTTTTCCTCCAAAACCCCTGCTCCCGTTAATTTATTCAACAAGGTAGATTTTCCTGCATTTGTATATCCAACGATTGCTACCACCGGAATGTTATTACGACTACGTTGTTCTCTTGTCACTTCACGATGACGCTTCACATCTTTTAATTCACGATTCAATTGTGCAATACGATCACGGATCAAACGTCTGTCCATTTCCAGTTTCTTTTCTCCTGGACCTCTTGTTCCAATTCCACCACCAAGTCTGGATAATGTTTTTCCAAGCCCCGTTAATCTGGATTGACGATATTTCAGTTGAGCAAGTTCAACTTGAATCTTCCCTTCATTTGTTGCAGCTCTTGCAGCAAAAATATCAAGAATGATCAAGGTTCTATCCATGACCTTCGTCTCCAGCACATCTTCCATGTTACCAAGCTGCACTGGTGTCAATTCATCATCACATATGATCCCTGTTGCTTCTGTTTCCCAGATTAAGTTCTTAATTTCTTCTAATTTCCCTTTTCCTACATAAGTTCCAGGGTGGATATTATCTAAATTCTGCACAACACGTCCCACTGTTACTGCACCTGCTGTTGCAGCTAATTCTTCTAATTCATCAAGAGATTTTTGCGTGTCATCATTATCGTTTGTACTAACAGCGACCAAAATAACTCTCTCTTCTATTTCTTTTAATTCAATCAGCTCTGCCATCCGCATCTCCTATCTTGTTTCTAAAAATTCTGCTTCTTTCTCTACACTCGTATCTTCTGGATACGTTTCTTGATAAGCATTCATTGCGTCTTTCGCTTTCTCCCATTCGCCTAATCTTTCATAAGCTGTAATCTGATGAAGTGCTATCTCCTGTTCTAATTCTTCTGTACAATCTTCTTGTATCAGTGCTTTCTCGTAGGCTTCTAACGCCTCTTCATATTGTTCAAGCTCATAATAAGAAGCGCCTAAAATACTATAAATCGTTGCCGATTCTTTTGTTTCCTGTGCAAGTGCTTCCTCTAATGCATCTGCTGCTTGCTCATATTCTCCCAATTCAAATGCAGCAATTCCCAGACCTCTATAAGCCTCATCCAAATGTTTTTCTTCTGCAATCTCATCTGCAAATGTTTCCATTGCCAGCTCGTATTTCCCATCTTCTAAATAGGAAACACCATCTTTGATGTTAGAACCACATCCTGTCAACAGCATAGTTCCTACGATTAAAATACTACATAATTTCTTTCTCATCTATTATTCTCTAATATGCTCAAGTCCTTGATTTAAAATGCTTTGAATATGATCATCTGCTAAGGAATAATATACTGTTTTTCCTTCTTTTCGATATTTTACCAGCTTCATTTGTTTCAAAACACGAAGCTGATGAGAAACAGCCGATTGTGTCATCTCAACAACCTCTGCCAAATGACATACACACAATTCACCTTGTGCCAGCACACATAAAATCTTAATGCGTGTCACATCTCCAAACACTTTATAAAACTCAGCCAATCCTTGCATGATTGCCTGACTTGGCATTCCATCCTCAATCTGATGGACTACATTCTCATGTACTTCTATTTCATCACAACATTTTGTTTCAAGCATATTTTTACTCCTTCCATTCTTTTTATTATGAACGAATCCGGTTCGTAGGTCAACCTTATTATTTGTAGAAATACAGTTTCTGAAAAGCAAAACAGGATGCCTACATCTATGTAAGCACCCTTGTTACTCTAATTCTTTTTGAATAATGTTCGAACAGAATTCAATACGCATAGCATCGCAACACCTGTGTCTGCAAATACTGCCATCCACATATTTGCCATTCCTAACAATCCAAGAATCATCACTGCTACCTTAATTACGATAGCAAACACAACATTCTGCAAAGCTATGGCATTTGTTTTCTTCGAGATAGATAAAGCCACCGGAATTGCTTCCATCGAGGAAGTCATAAATACAAGATCTGCTGCTTCCATTGCTGCATCTGCACCGCTTCCCATGGCAGCTCCCACATCTGCTCCTGCTAGCACTGGTGCATCATTAATCCCATCTCCCACGAACATAACATTTCCGTATTTTCTTCGAAGTGTATTCAGATGACTTAGTTTTTCTTCTGGTAAAAGTTTTGCATAAACCTCTTCTACTCCGACTTCCTTCGCAACCGCTTCTGCACTTTCCTTTGCATCACCCGTCAGCATCACCGTCTTGAAACCTGCTTTTTTTAATGTAGCAATTGCTGATTTCGAATCTGATTTCACTGTATCAGAAATCACAATACATCCTAAGTAGTTACCTTCCAGTGCTACACATACTTCTGTTCCAGAAGCTATTCCTTGTTCTGATAATCCAATCTGGTTTTCAAGCATCCATGCTCGATTTCCACAAAGTACTTTTCCTTGCGATGTTTCAGCACAAACACCTTTTCCCGCAATCTCATCTACACTAATTGGCTGTTCTATTTCGAATCCACATTCTTTCGCTTTTAACACAATACTATGGGCAATTGGATGCGTCGATACACTTTCTGCAATAGCTGCAATTCTTAGAAGTTCTTCTTCCTCTCCATTCACCGCTACACATTTCTGTACTACAAAGTTTCCTTCTGTAATCGTTCCGGTCTTATCCATCACAACAGCCTTCACATGCTTCATCATTTCCATTGCAAGGCCGCCTTTAAATAAAATTCCTTGCTTTGAAGCTGTTCCAATTCCTGCAAAGTAGGCAAGTGGCACACTTAGCACAAGTGCACATGGGCAACTAATAACTAAGAAAGAAATGGCGGTATATATCCAATAATACCAGTCCCCTGTCACAATTGATGGGATAAGCGCTGTTAAAACAGCTAAACCTACTACAACTGGTGTGTATACACGTGCAAAACGTGTAATGAAACGGTCGATTTTTGGTTTGGAAGCTGCTGCATTTTCTACTGCATCTAAAATGCGTGTTACCATAGATTCTTCTAGCGTGGCTTCCACACGCATCTGCAATGTTCCTGAAGTATTGATGCATCCGGAAGTCACTTTATCTCCTGTTCTTACACTAACAGGTACTGGTTCTCCTGTAATCGGTGCTGTATCAATACGGCTTTTCCCTGCTACTACAACACCATCTAAGGGAATACGTTCACCAACACGTACTAACAAAACATCTCCAATTTTTGCTTCTTTTGCGGGGATCACATGCACGTGACTGTTATGAACATAATTCACTACCTCTGGTCTTAGATCCACTGCATCCATAATCTGTGTTCTGCTTTTTTCTACTGCAATCTCTTCAAAATATTCTCCTATGCGGAAGAACAGCATAACTCCTACTGCTTCTGCATAATCACCAATTACAAAAGCTGCTAATGTTGCAATACTCATCAAAAAGTTTTCATCAAACACTTGCCCTTTTAAAATGTTTTTTCCAGCTTCTTTTAAAATCTTTCCACCTAAGATTACATATGCTAAAACATATGTGATAGTTGCTAGTTCCTTTGGAAGAAATATAGCTGCAACAAATAGGACTGCACCGACTCCAATCCCAAGCCAAGCTGGATATTTCTTTTTATCATGTAATACTGTTTTCTTTCCTTCTTCCTTTTCTCTCACTACCACTTCTGACTCAATGGAAGCACAGATTCGCTGTAGTTCTGGAAGTAAATCACTTGTATCACTTACTTCGACCTGTAACTGCTTCGTTGCAAATGTAATGGTAGCTGACTTTACTTGTGGAAGCTCATTGATCTTCTTCTCCATCTTAGCTGCACAATTGGCACATCCAAGATGTTCTAAAATGTATGTCTTATGTCCTTTCATACTTTCATCTCCTTAACATATGAATGATTGTTCATATGTTCATTTAATCACTTTTTATATCCTATGTCAAGGAGTATTATAGAATTCATGTAAAAAAATAGAGATGGATGATTCATCCACCTCTATTATTACATATTTTATAAATTCATACGAATATATTTTGCTATGGGAATTCTTAAACTGAAAATCATTCATTATATACAACTTCAAGTTTATCCAAATCAATTCGGAATCTTTTTTCATAACTATAATCATGACAGTATTTAAAGGCACCCTGTTTGTCGTATTCATTTACATTTATAACATGTATAGATAAATACACAAGGTTTTCACTTTCACTGTTGATGTAAGCTCTTACACTAGAATATTTCAGTGTTTCTGTTTTATTATAATCTACTACTTTGCTTTCATCGATAACCTTTCCCTGTTGATCTGTCTTAAATGAAACAGAAAGCATAAGCGGTAATTTTTTATTGTAACCTTTGTCACTCACCTTGACTGTATATAGTGCTCCCTCTTTTTCAACAGTAACACTTTCTTCCACTGTATCACTCTTACTTATATGTAAATATACGAAAGCAGAAAACGTTACTACAACTGCAATTACAGCAATTATCAAAATGGTTGTTCTTTTTTTCTTCATACAAATCACCTACTAATTTGAATTTTTTAACGACCTTATACTCACCTATTTCCTTATTGTTGAAATGCTTTTGTCTCATGTTTATAGTAATACCTAAACCAATTTGATGATGTAGTATTATCGTAAA
>CAYTRJ010000040.1:0-13908 GCA_964440185.1 uncultured Faecalimonas sp.
AAGTAGATGATTATTTAAAATCATCCACCCCAACATTTATTTTAGAGCCCTTTTTTTGATGTATTGACAAAGAAAATAAAAAGGAATATGATGGTTATAAGGAAAAACCGAAACGTTTCGGTTTTGGAATGTGATTCGTATTTAGGAGGAATAAGATATGCCATTAGTTACATCAGAAAAAATGTTATTAGATGCTCAAAAAGGTGGTTATGCAGTAGGTGCATTTAATGTAGAGAATATGGAAATGGTGAAGGCTGTCATAGCAGCAGCAGAAGAATTAAAAGCACCTGTTATGCTTCAGACTACACCATCTACTGTAAAATATGCATCGCTAGAAACATATGCAGCAATTGTTGCAGCAGAAGCAAAGAAAGCGAGTGTACCTGTCTGTTTACATCTAGATCATGGGAACAGCTATGAACTGGCGATTGCTGCAATGGAAGCAGGTTATACATCCGTTATGATAGATGGTTCTCACGAATCTTTTGAGGACAACATTGCAGTAAGCAAACAAGTAACAGATGTTGCGAAAGAAAAAGGGATCCCAGTAGAAGCAGAGCTTGGTAAAGTGGGAGGAAAAGAAGATGATCTAGAAGCAGAGGCAGATACCAATACAGATCCTGCTGAAGCAAAAGAATTTGTAGAAAGAACGGGTGTTTCTTCACTTGCGATCGCAATTGGAACAGCACATGGATTTTATGCAGGAACACCAGTGCTTGACAAAGTAAGAGTATCTGAGATCCGTGAAGTTGTAGATGTACCATTAGTATTACATGGAGCATCAGGCCTTACGGATGAAGATGTAAAAGAATGTGTACAAAGAGGAATATGTAAAGTGAATTTTGCCACAGAACTTCGTGCTGCATATACAGGCGCAGCAAAGAAATTGTTAGTGGAAGCGCCAGATACATTTGACCCTAAGAAATTTGGTGTTGTAGGAATGGCGGCCGTAAAGGAACTGGTAAAGAGCCGTATGCTAGTATGTGGTTGTGACAAGAAAGCAGAATAAAATAAAGGCGGTGTAACTGTGGCAGCGACCATAAAAGATATTGCAAAGCAGACAGGATTAGGGCTTGCAACGATTTCATCCTATTTGAACGGAGGAAATGTACGTGAGAAAAACCGTATTAAGATAGAACAAGCTATTGAAGAATTGCACTATGAAGTAAATGAAGTGGCTCGTGGCTTGAAGACAAACAAGACAAAGATGATTGGGATTATTATTCCAGAATTGAATAATATCTTTTGTGCAGAGATTATTACAGAAGTAGAGGATATTTTGCGAGCACATGGATATGCGACAATGATTTGTGATTGCCGTACCGATGAAAAGCGTGAGAAAGAAGCAGTGGAGTTTTTGAAAAAAAGACGCGTTGATGGGGTCATTGTTATGCCTTCTGGAAATAAGGGAAAACATTTGAATCTTTTTTCAAAAGCAGGAATTCCAGTGGTACTGATCGACCGTAAATTAAATGATGTTGAGTGCGATTGTGTGCTAGTAGATAATTACAAAGGGACGAAAGAAGCAGTACGTTTACTAATTGAGCAAGGTCATCATAAAATTGGAATGATTGCTGGACCAGAGCAAGTATTTACAGCAAAAGAAAGATTACTTGGATATGTAGAAGCATTGAAGGAAGCTAATATTCCTGTAAAAGAAAAGCTGATTTCACATGGAGATTATACAATATCGGGTGGGGCAGCAGGAATGCGTCAACTGGTAGAACAGAATCAAGATATGACAGCAGTCGTTATATCGAATTATGAGATGACGATGGGAGCTATGATAGAAGCAAATGAGTTACAGATCCAGATTCCAGAACAAATATCTGTCATCGGATATGACAATATAGCATTTGCAAGAGCGTGTGTGCCAAAGCTTAGTATTGTAACTCAACCTACCAAAGAGATTGCAAGAAATGTATCGGAGTTGATGTTGCAGAGGCTGAACAGCTATAGCGAGCTGGCAGAGCCTATGGTAGTAAAATTACAGACTGGATTTGTGGAAGGGAAATCGGTGAAAGGACAATAGTATGAAACAATATTTGCTAGGAATAGATATAGGAACAAGTGCATGTAAAGTAGCAGTGTTTGATAAGCGAGGAAAAGTGCTGGCAACAGCCAATGGTGCCTATTCCGTTTATTATCCGCACCCAGGTTGGGCAGAACAAAATCCAGACGAATGGTGGGAAGCTGTATGCAGTGCAACAAAGGAAGTATTGAAAAATGGTGAAATTCATGCAGAAGAGATTGCCGGTATTGGAATTGATGGACAAAGCTGGTCGGCAATTGCGATGGATAAAGAAGGAAAAGTTCTTACAAATACACCAATTTGGATGGATACGAGAGCAAAAGATATATGTGATGAATTCAATGAACGTTTTGGAGCAGATACCTTTTTTGAACTTGCAGGGAATTCACTACAGCCATCATATACAACGGCAAAGATTATTTGGTATCAAAGAAATATGCCAGAAGTATATGAGAAGATAGATAAGATTCTTCAATCAAATAGTTTTATCGCATATAAATTAACAGGAATTATGACACAAGATCTGTCACAAGGATATGGGTTTCATTGCTTTAATATGCGAACAGGAACCTGGGATGAAAAGATATGTGAAGATCTAGGAATTCCAAGACGTATTTTACCGGAAATCTATGCATGTCATGAAGTTATCGGAACAGTGACTGCCAAGGCAGCATCTGAATGTGGTCTTGCGATAGGAACACCAGTTGTAGCAGGAGGATTAGATGCAGCTTGTGGTACACTTGGTACAGGCGTGCTTCATAATGGAGAAACGCAAGAGCAAGGTGGACAAGCAGGTGGTATGAGTATTTGTACAGATACGTATAAGGCTGATCCAAGATTGATCTTAAGTTATCATGTGGTTCCAGGATGCTGGCTATTGCAAGGTGGGACAACTGGTGGTGGCGGTATCATGCGCTGGATGGAAAAAGAGTTTGCAGAATTTGAACGTGAAGAGGGGAAACGAGTGGGAAAAAGTTCCCTCACATTATTGAATGAGATTGCAGAACGAGTTTCACCAGGAAGTGATGGCGTTGTATTTTTGCCATACATGTCAGGAGAACGTTCTCCTATATGGGATCCAAATGCAAAAGGAGTGTTTTACGGATTAGATTTTAGCAAAACAAAAGGACATTTTGTAAGAGCAGCTATGGAAGGTGTTGCTTATTCATTACGTCATAATCTAGAAGTGGCAAAAGAAGCAGGTGCAGAAGTAAGCGTTCTTCGTGCAATGGGTGGTTCTGCAAATTCCTTACTTTGGACACAGATCAAGTCGGATATTACAGGGAAACCGATTGTAGTACCATCTTCTGATACGGCAACTACTTTAGGTGCAGCTATTTTGGCAGGTGTAGGAATTGGAATGTACGAAAGCTTCGAGGAAGCGGTACAAATAACTGTAGAAAACAAACGCTTCCATGAGCCGAATCTGCAAAATAAAGATGTATATGATAAAAATTATGAAACTTATTTAGAACTATATAGGAATTTAAAAGAACTCATGAAAAAATAAGGAGGAGAATGGTATGAAAGCAGCGGTTGTATGTGCAAATGAGGATGTACAGTATTTAGAATATGAAGAGCCACAGGTAAGTGCTGGGATGGTAAAAGTAAAGGTCAAAGCTTCAGGAATTTGTGGTTCAGATATTCCAAGAGTATTACATAACGGAGTTCATTTTTATCCGATTGTATTAGGCCATGAATTTTCGGGAGATGTCGTGGAAGTTGGAGAAGGTGTGACAAAAGTAAAAGTGGGAGATCGTGTATCGGGAGCACCACTTCTTCCTTGCTTGACATGTGAAGACTGTCAAAATGGAAATTATTCCCTTTGCAAACATTATAGTTTTATCGGTTCAAGACAACAAGGAAGCAATGCAGATTATGTGGTGATTCCAGAACGAAATGCAGTGCCATTTGACAGTAGCATATCTTATGAACAAGGAGCAATGTTCGAACCATCAACCGTTGCACTTCATGGATTGCTTCAAAATGATTATCAAGGAGGAGAATGTGTAGCAATTCTTGGTGGTGGAACAATTGGAATGTTCACAATGCAATGGGCTAAGATTTTTGGCTCTAAGAAAGTAGTTGTATTTGATATTAGTGAGGAAAGACTTGCGCTTGCTTCTAAACTAGGAGCAGACGCAGTGATAAATACGACAAAGGAAGGCTATATGCAAACAGCGATGGCACTAACGGGCGGAAAGGGATATGCGTATGTGTATGAAACAGCAGGACAAGTTCCAACAATGCAGATGGCGTTTGAATTGGCAGCAAACAAGGCACATGTATGCTTTATTGGTACGCCACATGTAGACTTAAGTTTCACTCCTAAAATGTGGGAAAATATGAATCGAAAAGAATTTAAGTTAACGGGTTCTTGGATGTCATACAGTGCTCCATTTCCAGGAAAAGAGTGGGATTTAACAGCGCACTATTTTGCAACAGGACAACTGAAATTTGACCCTGGATTTATTTATAAGAAGATGCCAATGAGTCAAGCACAAGAAGCATTCCAGTTATTTAAAACACCGGGACTTGTAAAAGGAAAAGTATTACTGGTGAATGAAGAATAGGGAGGATGCTATGATTTTAACAGTTACGTTGAATGCAGCAATCGATAAACGATATGTGGTAGAAGGTTTTAAGACGGGGGAAGTGAACCGTGTAAAAGAATGCACATATGTTCCGGGAGGAAAAGGGTTAAACGTATCGAAACCTGCAGCGATTGCAGGTGCGAAGGTAGTTGCAACCGGGTTTGTTGGAGGACATGCAGGAAATTATATTGAAGATGCATTACATCCGTTTGGAATAGAAAGTGACTTCTACCATGTAAAAGGAGAGAGCCGTTCTTGCATTAATATTTGGGATGAAGTAAATCGTGTACAAACAGAATTTTTAGAACCAGGGTTTACGCTAACCGAAGCGGATTTTGAGGGCTTTTTGAAAAAATTCAAAGAACTCTTACAAAAAGCAGAAGTGGTGGCAATGTCTGGAAGTGTTCCGAAAGGACTGGACGGCACAACGTATCAGAGAATGATTCGTTTAGTAAAAGAAGCAGGAAAGAAAGTCATTCTTGATACGAGTGGAATGTTGTTAGCGGAAGGAATCAAAGCAAAGCCGACAATGATCAAACCTAATATAGATGAAATTCGGATGCTGACAGGTAAAGCTTGTGATGATTTGAACGAGATCGTACAGGCCGCGGAAATGATTCAAAAGAGTGGCGTAGAAATAGTTGCAGTATCTCTGGGGGCTGATGGTTCTTTAGTGGTATGTGAAGAAGGTGTGTACCGAGCAATTGTACCTAGGATTGACGCAGTGAATACGGTTGGATGTGGCGATTCTATGATTGCCGGATTTGCACTTGGATTTTGCGAAGGGCTTTCTGTTGCAGATACACTTCGAAAAGCAAGTGCGATTTCGGCGGCAGCAGCATTAAGAGAAGAAACCGGATTTTTTGTTGTGGAAGATATGGAACGAATTTTAGGGCAAATAGAAATTCAAAAAATAAAATGATAAAGGAGAGAAAGAGTATGACATTTATTGATCCAGCAATGGTACCAAAGAAAAAATTGTACACAGGCGTAGAGATGCCTTGCGTAGGTATGGGAACATTTGGTTCTGATCGTGTATCAGCGGAAGAAGTTTCTGGAGCTGTGGCAGGAGCAATTCGCTGTGGATATCGTTTGTTTGACTGTGCAGCATGTTACGGAAACGAAAGTGAAATTGGAGAAGTATTTCAGACAGCATTTGAAGAAGGTGTAGTGGAACGAAAAGATTTATTTATTATGTCTAAAGTATGGAATGATAAACATAGAGAAGTGGAAGCTGCATGCAGAAAATCGATTGATGATTTGAAATGCGATTATTTGGATATGTATTTTATCCATTGGCCATTCCCTAATTATCATGCACCAGGATGTGATGTGGATTCACGTAATCCAGATTCTAAACCATTTACTGTAGAAGAATTTATGGACACCTATCGTCAATGTGAAGAATTAGTTGAAAAAGGTTTGATCAAACATATTGGTATTTCGAATATGACGATTCCAAAAATGGAAGCGGCATTTCCACTTATGAAGATTAAACCAGCAGCTGCTGAAATTGAAATGCATCCAGCATTCCAACAAAGAGAAATTCAAGAATATTTAGAAGCACATGAAATTCTTCCGGTTGGATATATGCCAATAGGTTCACCAAGAAGGCCAGAAAGAGATATTATGGAAGAAGATATTGCAGATTTAGAAATGCCAGAAATTCAGGCGATTGCAAAAGCACATCAATGTCATCCTGCAATTGTTGCTTTGAAATGGGCACATCAAAATGGACAATTGCCAATTCCATTTTCAGTAAATCATTATGTAGATAATTTGAAATGTATGATGGAAGATCCATTGACAGAAGAAGAAATGGCTGTGATTGCAACGTTAGAACGAGGAAATAGACTTGTAAAAGGTCATGTTTTTTTGTGGGAAGGAGCAAAAGACTGGCATGACCTATGGGATGAAGATGGTGTAATCGTAAAATAGAGACAAAAATAACGCGGTGCATATCAGTAGATAGTGCATCGCGTTGTTTTTTTACTATTCAGTTGCAGCTTTGTTAATGTAACCGATTTGAATAGCACTCAAATCAGCTGTTGCCATATAGCTTGTGATGATACGACCATCTTTTAAGCGCCATACATTTCCTGCAGATCCTACTTGAGAATCATCGTATTCCGAACTTCCATAAGTATCCTCTAAGTCAGATAAGATTGTACTATATACTTCATCTAATTCGGACATGGAATCAGAAGTATAAGTCCAAGCAATACAAGCAAGTTCGTTTTCTTCGTTGAACATATATTTAATGATTCCGTCTTTACCAAGATACTCTTTTGAAAAAGTATAGGTATCTCCTCCGTAGATAGAATCGTATGTTTCGATTGCTTCTCCTTCTAATTCTTCAATCTGCTCTACACTATAATCCCAGCTTGCTGTGGTGAATGGACAGCTTTCCATTTTTTTGAAAGAACATCCGATAAGAGATGCTGCACTTACTAAAGTGATGAGCAGTAAGCTTGTTAATTTCTTTAAAGACTTCATAATAACCTCCACTTAATCAAGTATTGTAACATTATACAACAAAAGTATAATAAATGAAACGTTTTTTGTGAAAAAAATCGAGGATTCCTTGACTTAAATAAAAAAAGTGGCATAATGTAAGAAAGAAATGCGCGTAACGGTTTGCGCTAAATATTATGAAAGAGGTGAAAGTCTGATGCCTGCAACAATGAAAGATGTGAAAAACAGGACTGGACTATCCATGGCGACGATTTCGAAGTACTTAAATGGGGGGAATGTACTTCCAGAGAATCGCATTCTGATTGAGGAAGCTATTCGTGAACTGAATTATGAAGTGAATGAGATTGCACGTGGATTAGTAAAAAATAAAACAAAAACAGTAGGAGTTATGATATATGATATTGCCAGTTTCTTCTCTAGTAATATATTGCATTACTTAGGTGAAGAATTACGTAAAAAAGGTTATGCAATGATGATTTGTGACTCTTGCAATGATGAAGAACAAGAGAAGGAAAATCTAAGATTTCTTATTAACAGAAAAGTGGATGGAATTATTGTACTGCCTGTTAGCATGAGTGGAGCATTTTTGAAACCAGCGAAAAATGCAGAAATTCCAGTCGTGCTAGTGGATAGATCATTCCAAGACGAATGCTTTGATTGTGTATGTATCGATAATAAAGTGGCTGCATATCGTGCAGTAGATGTTTTGATACAAAATAATCATAAAAAAATTGCGATAATTGGTTCAGATGTAGAAGATACAGGAATTGAACGTTTGAAGGGATATACGAAGGCACTTAATCAGGCAGGGATTGAAATACGAGAAGACTATAAAAAAATGGGACGTTTTGGCGTAGAAGAAGGCTATCATTATATGAAGGAATTGATTTCCATGAATGATAGACCAACAGCAGTATTTCTAAGTAACTATGAAACTGCGTTGGGAGCAATTATGGCTGTGAATGAGTCGGAACTTTCATATCCGGAAGATATTTCTCTGTTTGCATTTGATGATTTGCTGATTTCCAGTATTTTACGACCAAGATTATGGATCATGGTACAACCGATGAAGACATTGTGTAGTAATGCAGTAAGACTTGTATTAGAACGTATTGAAGGTGCACTAAAAGAGGAACCGATGAAGCTGAGTTTTAGTACAAAAATACAAGAAGGTGAATCGATACGCTTCTTAGAGTGAAACGATTTACGATAAATGCACAAAAAAGCAAACAAATTCTATCGAAAAATGGAAAAATGGACGGAAAATCTATTGACGATATGAAAAAGTGATAGTATAATATGCACTATAGGGTGCGAAAACAAGTGGTGATGCTGTCGAAAATGACGAACAAAGATAAGCGAAACGCTTCGCTCACGAGTTCGCGGATAGACGCATCGATGTTTGATTTGAGGCATTAAAGATGGAGGAGGAATAAAAGTGGAAAAAATTAAACAAAACGCATTTGTTAAAAAAGTAGGATTCAACAGAATCGTCTTAGTATGTGTGTTACTTTTAATGTATGTGATGTTCGGCGTTCTTACAGGAGGACAATTCTTCACATTTACACGTATTATGTACACACTGAACTATGTATACTTCTTAGGGTTCCTTTCACTAGGGGTTACATTTGTTATCGCAACAGGAGGGATTGATTTCTCAATTGGTCCAGTAATGTTCTGTTGTTCACTTGTATCAGGTTATTGTTTCTTGACATACGGAATGCCAATGCCAGTAGCATTAATCCTTAGCATTTTGATTGGTACAGCATTTGGTATTTTCAACGGATACTTAGTAGCGTTCTGGAATATACCACCATTCATTGTATCAATGGCAAGTATGAACATGTCAAAAGGGATTGCAGCAGTATTTACAAAGACACAATCAGTTAGCTGGCCTCAAGCTTCAGCAGAAGGTGGATGGTTCCGTAATATTGCTACATACAATGGATTACCAGTGGGACTTGTAGTATTCTTGTTAATCTCAGTTGCTTGTGCAGTTATCTTAAATAAGACAAAAGCTGGTCGTTATATGCTTTGCTTAGGAAGTAACGAAGAAGCAGTTAGATTATCAGGTATTAATACAAAGAAATGGAAAATGTTAGCATACATTATCTGTGGAACATTAGTTGGTATTGCGTCAATTTATTTCGTAGCTATATATACAACAGTTCAACCAGGTTACGGAGATCAATATAACAACGAAGCAATTGCTGGTTGTGTAATGGGTGGAACATCTATGGCAGGTGGCCTTGCATCTATCAGCGGTACAGTAATTGGTGTATTTATTATTTCTCTTTTACAACAAGGTATTCTTGCACTTGGATTTACAAAAGAATACCAATATATCATTACAGGGTTAATTGTTATTGCTGCAGTTTACTCAGACGTATCTGCAAGACGTAGAAAGAACTAGTGATAGTACATTGAAAGGAGAGGTAAAAAATGGGTGAAATTATTTTAACAATGAAAGGCATTGATAAGTCTTTCCCAGGTGTACATGCGTTAGATCACGTAGATTTGGAAATTAGAAAAGGTGAAGTTCTTGCACTTATGGGAGAAAATGGTGCAGGGAAATCTACTTTGATGAAAGTATTAACAGGTATCTACAAAAAAGATGAAGGTACTATTACATATGAAGGAAAAGAAGTAGAATTTAAAAATACAAGAGAAGCTCAAGATGCTGGTATCGTAATCGTGCATCAAGAACTTAATATGTTAGGACATCTTACAGTAGCTCAAAACTTATTCATTGGTAGAGAGTTCAAAAAAGGTATCAAGATTGATGATAAGAAGATGAATGAAGAAGCGAAGAAGCTCTTTGATAAATTAAACATCGATATTGACCCAACAGAAAAGATGGCAAACTTAACAGTTGGTAAACAACAAATGTGTGAAATTGCGAAAGCGATCTCATTTGATGCTAAGATCATTATCTTTGATGAACCTTCAGCAGCGCTTACAGAATCTGAAATTGAAGCAATGTTCAAGATTATCAGAGACTTAAAGAAACGTGACATCGGTATGGTATATATCTCACACCGTATGGATGAAATCAAAGTGATCACAGACCGTGTAACTGTAATGCGTGATGGTTCTTATGTTGGTACATTGATCACAGATGAATGTACAAAAGAAGATATCATTAACATGATGGTTGGTCGTGTTATTTACGAAGAACCTAAGACACATAGTATGGTTCCAGAAGATGCACCAGTTGTATTAAAAGTAGAACACTTAAATGCTGGTAAGATGGTACAAGATGTAAGCTTTGAACTTCGTAAAGGTGAAATCCTTGGATTCTCAGGACTTATGGGTGCTGGACGTACAGAAACAGCGAGAGCGTTATTCGGTGCAGATCCAAAACAAAGTGGAGATATCTATATCAAAGGTGAAAAAGTTACAATCAACAGCCCAGAAGATGCTGTTAAATGTGGTATCGGTTATCTTTCAGAAGACAGAAAGAGATATGGTATCGTAGTACAAAAGACAGTTGCAGAAAATACAACAATGGCAACAATGGAACAATTTATGAAAGGATTGTTCATTGATAACAAAAAAGAAAATAAAGTAGCTCAAGAATATGTAGATGCACTTGCAACAAAAACTCCAGGTGTAGATCAATTAGTAGTAAACTTATCAGGTGGTAACCAACAAAAAGTTGTTATTGCAAAATGGTTAACACGTGACTGTGATATCTTAATCTTCGACGAACCTACAAGAGGTATCGACGTTGGTGCTAAGAATGAAATTTACAAATTAATGAACAAATTAGCAGCAGAAGGTAAATCAATCATCATGATTTCATCAGAAATGACAGAAATCTTACGTATGAGTGACCGTATCATCGTTATGTGTGAAGGTAAGAAAACAGGTGAAATTGATATTGCAGAAGCAACACAAGAAAATATCATGAACCTTGCAACAAGAGAAATTGATTAGGAGAGGGGTATAATAAAATGGCAAAAAAGAGAATTATAAGTGGACGTGAAGCCATTGTAATCGGTATCATCGCTGTGATGATTGCTGTATTTAGCTTGCTTAGTCCTACATTCAGAACATATCAAACAGCAGTTAGTGTATTGGACGTATCATACTATGTTGCACTTATGGCATTAGGGGTTACATTCCCATTGATCACAGGTGGAGTTGACCTTTCAATTGGTACTGGTTTAGTATCATATGCGTTAATTGGTGGATACCTAATCGTGCACAAAGGAATGCCTGTATCAGTGGCAATCGTTGTAGCTATTCTTGTAGGTGTACTTATCGGTTTATTCAACGGTGTATTAGTAGCAATTATGGATTTACCAGCATTCCTTGCAACTCTTTGTACATGTATGATCACAAGAGGTTTAGGACCTGCTCTCTGTGGTGGATTCGGGGTTTCTTGGCCATCAGCATTAGAAGAAACAGGTGGATTTAGAAAAATCTTTAAAATGACAACAGCAAGTGGAAAAATTCTTCCAACAGGTATTATTTTGATTGTTGTATTAGTAATCATTATGTCTTTCGTATTGAACCATACAAAAGTGGGACGTTACACAATTGCAATCGGAAGTAATAAAGAAGCTACAAAATTAGCTGGTGTTAATGTAAGATTCTATCACATTTTTGCATATGTGATTTCAGGATTCTTTGCAGGTTTAGCTGGTGTTGCTTACGCAGCTACATATGCAACAATTTACCCAGGTGCTGGTGCAGGATTCGAACTTGATGCAATCGGTGGTGCAATCGTAGGTGGTGTATCTGCTTCAGGTGGATCAGGAACAATCTTCGGTGCATTCTTAGGGGTAATCGTAATCTCATTAATGAAAGTAGGTCTTCCATTTATCGGATTACAATCAAACTGGCAACAAATTTTTACAGGTTTAGTTTTAATCGGTGCTGTATTAATTGATATTGTCAAAAAGAAAAAAGCGTAGTATAATATAACTACTTGTAAGTGGATTATGATGTCAGAAGACTTCATATAAAAATCATTTTATTTTTCATAAGGAGGAAAAAAATATGAAAAAGAAATTATTAGCAGTGCTTCTTAGCTCAGCAATGGTAATGGCTATGGTAGCAGGATGCGGAAGCAAAACAACAACAGAAGAAGGAGGAGACAAAGGCGCAACTACAGAAGGTGCACACTTCGAAATCATCGTTAAATCTTTCCAATCTACATATTGGCAAGCAGCTGTTAAAGGTGTAGAACAAGCTTGTGAAGAACTTGGTGTAACAGCTAACTGTAATGGTCCAGCAAATGAATCGGATATCGCTGACCAAATCCAAATGATCAACGATGCTATCGCTAAAGATCCAGACGGAATCGGTTTAGCAGCATGTGATACTAACTCAGTAGTAGACGTTCTTCAAGCAGCTTTAGACAAAGAAATCCCAGTTGTATGTTTCGATACAGGTGTTGACAAAGCTCCAGAAGGATCTGTATACGCTACAGTAGCTACAGACAACGCAGCAGCAGGTGCAGTAGCAGCAGAAAACATCTTCCCAGAAATCGAAGAACAAATCAAAGCAGCTACAGCTGACAAACCAGTAAGAATTGGTGAAGTTAACCAAGATGCTACAGCTCAAAACATTCAACAACGTGGTTTAGGTTTCATTAACAAAATGATCGAACTTTGTACAGCAGCAGGTGCTAAAGTTGCAGTTGAAGGTAACGACTTCTACGTAAACGCAGCTGAAGGTGCAGTTAAAGATGGTGCTTCAGTAATCATCGAAGTTGCAGTTCCAACACAAACAACAGTAGATTTAGCTACAATCGAAGCTCAAAAAATCTTAGCTAAAGACGATACAATCGCTATCTTTGGTTCTAACCAAACAACAGCTGAAGGTGTTATCGGTGCTGACAATGGTAAATTAGGATCAACAGTAGTTGCAGCTGGATTCGATGCTGGTACTCCACAAAAAACAGCTATCACAGCTGGTAAATTATTAGGATCTGTAACACAATCTCCATTAATGATGGGTTACGAATGTGTTAAAACTTTAAATGCTATCGTTAACGGCGAAAGCGTAGCTGATATCCCAATGGATGGATACTGGTACAATGCTGACAACATGGAAGATGACAGCATCGCTCCAAACCTTTACGACTAATTTGTAGTAAATATAAATTAATGTAAATTTAAAAGGAACCGGAAAATTCCGGTTCCTTTTTTATCACAATGGAATGAGATGATAATAGAGGAAATTATTTCGAAGGGAATGATTTCCTGTGTTATAATATAGACACATGTATTTGAGTGAATGGAGGAAATAGTATGCTTGATAATGTAGCGGTTATATTTGAAAATAAAAAAGAGTTGATGAAACATTTAAAAAAGAAAAATTATGAAACAAATATGTTAGCTTTTGAAAAGGCGTATGGTCATTACTTTAAGGAAATGACACAGTATGTAGAAAATGCTGAGAATAAAGAAGAGGCTGCGAAAGAGCTTGCGACAGTATTCGTACAGGATGTAAAAGAAAAATATACACCGAAAAATAAGAAGAAAATACCAAGTTATTTACAAGTGGATATGAACTTATTTATGATTTACTACGTGTTCCCATCTATTTTACTAACAGGTCATGAAGACAGCAAAATGATTGCAGATGCCCTTTGTGAAAAATGGGGAGCAAGTTTTAAAGATAGTAAGATAGGATATACAACATATGATGACTTGTATAATTCCTTTAAAGAAAAAATCTTTGGAATATTTTAAATAAAAATCGAATCTCGCTTTCGCTGCGAGATTCGATTTTTTATTTTGGCTCTAAGTCAATAGTTGGGGTGGGATTTTAATGAATCCCGCTCCATTGTTG
>CAYTRJ010000041.1:0-13656 GCA_964440185.1 uncultured Faecalimonas sp.
CTTGTCGATAGAAAGAAATCTCTTCTCCTTCTGGAAGATCTTGAATCAATTCAACCTTGTATGGTTCTCCCTTTTCTTCAAAGAATTTGATTGCTTCTTCTCTTGGAAGTGTAAATCTTTCAATCTTTACATTTTCTTTCACAATCTTTTTCATTTCTTTTTCGATTGCTGCAAGTTCTTCTTGTGTAAATGCAGTTTCTCTATCAAAATCATAATAGAATCCATCTTCGATTGCAGGTCCGATTGCTAATTTTGTATCTGGATATAATCTTTTTACTGCTTGTGCCAAAATATGAGAGGCTGTATGTCTAAATGCCCATTTTCCATCTGCATCTGCAAATGTAAGAATTTCTAATTCACAGTCAGATTCTACTACTGTTCTCAAATCTACAACTTTTCCATCTACTTTTCCTGCACAAGCTACTCTTGCTAAACCTTCGCTAATTGTTTTTGCAATTTCTAATACAGAAATGCCACTTTGTACTTCGATGCTTGAACCATCTTTTAATACTACTTTCATTTTTCTTCCTCCTGAATACTATTTCTTGTCTCTTAGATGTTTTTTAATATAAAAAAACACCCATAGACAACAATATTGTTGTTTAAGGGTGCATTATCCAACACACGGTCCCACCTTAAAATTTCACTCGGATTTCTTTAACGCAGAATTACGATGACACTTATTTCGCGTCACAGCTCGGGAGTGGTTTTCACTATTCTTTCATATAAAGAACTCTCAGCAATGTTCCTCTCTCTGTCTACTTCCAAATAGTTACTCGTTCCGTCTTTGCTTTTACATATGTCATCATTATAAGACTCCGTTTGTTTTTCGTCAAGATTTTATTTTCCTTCAATTTCATGTTTCCAATAAATACGAAACTGCTCCGCATCTATCGATTCAATAAATCTTTTTTTGTACATAATAAATTCTTCCAAATCCAAAATAGTATGATAAAGTTCTGCACGTGCTGCAAATTCTTCATGTGTTGTTGGAAGTGGTTCTTTTCGCATAGCCTCAAGTACCTTTTCCATATGTTCCATCTGTTTTCTCGGATCATTCATTTCCGTTATATGCAATGAAATCTCTTTGATAAAATCAGATACAATATGAGCTTGTACCGGCATTTCACGCATTCGTTTCATTTCCGCATGCAAATTGTGAAGTGCCCCGCATTGCTTCATACGCATTTCAAAATAATCTACATAATATCTTGTATGAGAGTGTAACGTATTGCTTTCATATTCATACGCCAATTCTAAATACTCATCTAATTCACTTTCCAAACGTTTCAAATCATCCCATGTTGTATCTCCAGAAGCTTGTCTGATCAAATATCCTGATAGTTCTTCCAAAATCAATTTCATCTGATGCTCTACATGACGCATTCTACGAATGATTCCGTCTTTTTGAGCATTGTTGATATGAAATAAATTCAAAATAATGGCAATCGTGATTCCAATTACAACAAGCAATAACTCATTCATTAAAAAATGCACAGAAAAATCTTGTGTTGTCAAAAAATGCGTTCCTATTACTGCATTTACAGAGAGCGTATTTCTCCATCCCATAAATTCACATAAAAATACCAAGAATACCAAAAAGGTTCCATACGCAATCCACTCCGTCGGTGCAATATTGAAAATCAAACAACTAAGTGCTACGCTGATCACATAAGTCAGCAAACGTAAAAAAGATAATTTGATCGTTCCCCAGCCTGTTGTTACTAACGTTAATAAAGTAATAATTCCTGATGAAGTTGCAAAATCCAGCTTTAAAAGCTGTGCTACATAAATTGCAGCACTCGCACCGAAACCAATTTTCAGTGAGAGTAACACCATTTTTCTATATTTTAGTGAAACCTTTTCTCTCATATTTCTCCTTATATTTTCATTTTTTGATAGGTGTCTCCATCCAAATCTTTCCAAGAAAATGTATCTTTTTCCAAAATCATATAACTATGTGCAGAGTTTTCCTTCGGTATGGACACCGACCCTGGATTTACATAAATATACGAATCCATTTCCTCATATGCAGGGACATGGAAATGACCATTCAGCAGAATATCTCCCTCTTTCAGCATAGGCAGATTTTCTTTATTATATTTATGCCCATGGGTTGCAAATATCATACGTTTTCCCAAATCTATAATGCAATATTCCGCTAAAATAGGAAATGACAAAACCATCTGGTCTACTTCTGTATCACAATTACCTCTGACACATAAGATTTCCTGTTTTTTATCATTTAGCATCGTGATCACTTTCTTCGGATCATACTCTCTTGGCAGATCATTTCTTGGCCCATGATACAGCAGATCGCCTAACAGCAATAATTTATCTGCCTGTTCCCTTTCATATGCTTCCAACATTTTCTCACAATAATATGCTGAGCCATGAATGTCTGATGCAATCATTATCTTCATCGTCTTATTCCTTTCTTTACTCCATCTCTTTTTCAATCCCTTGAATAAATGTAAGATTGTATTCTTCAATCAGACTCATATCGACTCTATCATAATACTCTTTTGCTGGAACACTCGCTTTATACCAGCTTTTTGTTGCAAAATAAGCATCTAAATCTTCTACCCCAAAAATCATTCCATGTCTCGCAAAAATTTCATTTCTCGCCAAGCGAAGTTCCTCTTTACTAAGACCTGCTAAATCTTCACGAGTCAGTTCCCTTGTATCACTCATTGGAAGAAGATATTCTGATTCTTCTGTCTGGCTATCCACTTGTTCCATTTCTTCTTCGTGATTTTCCACCTCATTCACTTTATCTTGTGATGGTACATAGTCCGAAACCAAATCTTGTGGCTTTCTATTCATTGCCCAAATAGAAGCAGCTGTTACCACTACGATCAAAAATGCAATTCCTACGGTAATGGCTTTCACCTGTTTTGGATTAAATTTACCATGCTTTGTATAATGTTCAAATTCACCAACAAGCTCTTCTATCTGATGTTCATTCTCTACAAAAGAAATGCCTTCTTTTTCTGTAAATGTATTACCTTCTGATGCGATATCCAGTTCCCTGCAAACTGCAAGATACACAGACTGCGCTGCTGCTTCTTTCATCTTTGTTTCTTGTGCCAGTTGAATCAACACTTTGTAGACACCTTCTGCCGAAAATGCAATCTTCGCTTTTTTATCTTCCTCTTGATAATGTTCTATTGTTTTTTGGATATATTTATGCGTATAGTTCAAGCGATTTACCAATGCACCTTCATTATAACCAAACAACTTTGTCATCTCTTTGATTCGAATCCCATCTACATAAAATGCGAATAAAGTTGCGTAATGCATATCAGGAAGTTCTTCTAGCGCTTCACACAAAACATTTTTCATCTTATTCATGTCTGTATTTTTATCTGCTGTGTAGTAAGCTTTATCCAATTCAATGTAATCTGCTTCACGCACTTTTTTTGTTCTGAAGGTTTGACATCCTAATGTATATACTGCATCTGAAAGCAATTTCATCATGCTGTCGTTTGTGAAATTATTTTTCTGGCGAAATATTTGTACATACACATCCTTCATCAACTTCTGAACTGCTTCTTCTTTCTTCAGAAGTGTTTTTGCACGCACATATACTTGTTGGTAGGTTTGTTCAAAAATTTCTAGATTGTTCTCCATCATCTCTACTCCCCTTTTCTATCTTTACTTTTCACTCCATGATAACAAATGTTTACACAAGCCAATCCACGATAGTCTTTCAAGTTCCTCTTCTGGTACTTGTTTTAAAACTCGTGCTTTTTGAATCGCTTCCGCTATTCTTTTTTCAAAATCTGGAAGCTCCTCTTCTATTGGTTCATCTTCATTTCTCATCTTTGGTGGTTTGATAAACACACAATTATGTGTTGGCAAGCTTCCTTTTAACCAAGATTCAATTCCTGGCAAATCTGTACATACTACACGATCTCCACATGCCATAGCTTCTATTATTGTTAATGGCAAGCCTTCATAGAAAGATGGCAGCGCAAATATTTCATGTCTATTCATGGCCTCTCTCAACTCGTCTTGCGTTAATTTTCCCAAAAACTGCACCTTACAAGAAGAAGCTTTTGCTAACTCCACAATTTCATCATACTCTTTCTGGTTTCCATAACCACCTGCTAAAGATAATGTCAAGTTCTCTCCTTGCAGATATTCCATTGCACGAATCAAACTTTTGACACCCTTTTTCTCGGAAATTTTCCCAGCAAATAAAATACCCTCTCTGTTTCCTTCTGTACGATAAAACATCTCGTGATTATATCCTGTTCCAATCACTTCTACATGATCTTCAGCACATTTGTAAAAACTGCATATTGCCTGCTTTTGTTCCTCATGCAATACACAAATCTTATCTAACTTTGGAATCCATTCTTGTATATATGCTCTTTTCCAAGGATTTTTCTTCACTTGTCGCAAATCGGAACCATGGCAGATCCCATATATTCTTTTTTCAGGATAAGCTTCACGTATCAATGAAGTCAGATAATATAGATGATGGCACAAGACCAAATCTGGCTGAAAGGTGTCCATCACCTGTCTGACTTTCAACAAAAATGCCTGTTCAAACTGTCTTGTCATATCCTCTGTCATATCACAATAACGTGTACTTTCATACGGCATCTCATCTGACATTCCTGCAATCGGATACGGCAGCAAATCTGTCTCATAAAATACAGGATATACCTCTACCTCTTCCGGCATAGAAATAACATCTTCTTTTGTGCTTCCACAAATCACTGCTTGCTCGCAGCCCATTTTTTTAAATCCCTTTATTAATTCTGTCAAGTAAATCCCACTTCCAGTACTGTCTGGTTTTTGAGCTGTTACACTTAATATCTTCATTTATTACTCCCTAGTATTTCTTTTTAACATTACGATTATATACTATTTCCTCGCAAATGGCTACTATTCCCCTCGTAAAAGCGCAATCTCAGCAGCATATCCCTCTAATTCATTTGGTGTCTCTAAGAAGAACGGAAGATTTTTCAATTTATCATGTTTTATGATTCTTTGAATCGCTTCTAATCCAATACTGCCTTCTCCAATCTTTTCATGACGATCTTTGTGACTTTCAAACGGATTCTTGCTATCATTCAAGTGAATTGCTTTCAAACGTTCCAACCCAATCACACGATCAAATTCGTCCAATACGGTATCTAACTGATTTACAATATCATATCCCGCATCATACACATGGCACGTATCAAGACATACTCCTAATTTCTCAGACAATTCTACTTTATCAATGATCATTCTCAATTCCTCAAAGTTTCTTCCCACTTCGGAACCTTTTCCAGCCATTGTTTCTAGCAGCACGATTGTTTCTTGTTCTGGTTTTAAAATTGCATTTAACATTTCTGCAATATAGTCAATTCCAACTTCTGCTCCCTGTTTCACATGACTGCCTGGATGAAAATTATACATTGCTCCTGGAATATGTGATAACCGTAGCAAATCGTCCGCCATAGTCTCCCTTGCAAAATTACGAAGTTCCTCATCCTTTGCACATGCATTTAAAGTATAAGGTGCATGTGCCAAAATCTGTTTGATATCATGTTCCTTTGCAAATGTCACATAAGCATTCACATCATTCAAATCTAGCTCTTTCGCTTTCCCTCCTCTTGGATTCCTTGTAAAAAACTGAAATGTATTTGCATCTATTTTCACTGCATCTTTTCCCATTGCCAAAAAACCTTTGGACGAGGATAGATGACAACCAATTCTTAACATATAACTGTCTCCCTTCTGTTAATGTTTTCATTGTAACTCATGTGTCCATTTATTCGCAATAAAAAAACAGGAACTCTTTTTAAACAAAAAGTTCCTGTTCACGTTTTAACCTTTGACAATTGTTAATTCTTGTCCGATATTTAAAATATGATCACCAATACGTTCAAAGTCTGTAAGCATTTCTGAATAAATAATACCAGCTTCGCTTTCACATAGACTTTCTCGCATTCTATTCAATTGGTTTTGGCGATACATCACTGTCATATCGTCAATTTTTTGTTCTAAAGCCTCAACTTCTGCTAAATGTTTTGCAGAAGAAATGTCCATACCACATACTGCTTCAATTGCTTCTTGACAAACTCTTCTCATTTCAACAATTTCTGCTAAAGCTGCTTCTGAAAATTTGATATTCATTTCTTGTAATATATTTGTATATTCACAAATATTGATCGCATGATCACCAATGCGCTCCAAATTTCCTGTAATTTTAAAATAGGTGTTTAACAAGTGAACATCTTCTTCATTATTTTCACGAATCATTACATCAGAAATATATGTTGCTACTTCTTTATTCAAATAATCAATGTATTTTTCTCGTTCTTGTACCATATCAAGGCGTTTTGTTTTTCTTTCCATTACAGCTTCAAAGCTATCACAAATATTAGCTTTTACCATTTCTGTCATACGTTCCAATTCACGTTTGATACCATTTACGGCAATTGCTGTATTTCCCATTTGATATTCTGCACCTTGTCCCAATGGTTTAATAAATTCCAAATAGTACGCATCTTTTTGTATATCTTCTGGTTTATCTGGCATAATCTTTTCAGCAAATTTTGCAAGATATGTGCCAACCGGAATTAGTAGCAATGTTGTTACAACATTGAACAATGTATGCATATTAGCAATCTGAGCTGCTGGATTGCTTGGTGTCCATGATTCTACTATTCCAACAAGTGGTGTTATAATACACACAATCGTAAAAATCACTGTTCCTATCATATTAAATGTCAAATGGATCACTGTTGTCCGTTTTGCACTTTTACTTGTCCCGATTGCTGCAAGAACTGCTGTGATACAAGTCCCAATGTTTTGTCCAAATAATACAAATACCGCACTATCCAGTCCAATCAACCCTCCAATTGCTAATGTCTGTAAAATACCAACAGATGCTGATGAAGATTGAATCAATGCTGTAAATACCATACCTGCTAAAATACCCAGTAATGGATTCGAAAATCGTGTCATCAGATTAATAAATGCTTCTGATTCACGAAGGGGATACATTGCAGCTCCCATCATATCCATACCAATGAATAAGATACCAAGACCTGCTACGATACCTCCTATATGATGTAGCATTGGTTTCTTTAAAAATACAATTGCTGCTACTCCGAGAAAAGCAAAAAGCGGCGCGATTGCTCCCACATCCAATGCAATCAACTGACCCGTAATGGTAGTTCCAATATTCGCTCCCATAATGATCCATACTGCCTGTTGTAATGTCATGAGCCCTGAATTTACAAATCCTACAACCATAACTGTTGTTGCTGATGATGATTGGATCACAGCCGTAATGGCTGCACCGACAACAACACCTAAGATACGATTTGATGTTAATTTTTCTAGAATCTGTTTCATTCGGTTTCCTGCTGCCGCTTCCAGCCCATTGCTCATCATTTGCATTCCATATAAAAACAATGCCAAACCACCTAATAGTCCTAAAATAAGAGTGTATTCCATTTTATCCTCCTGTATACTACTCATCAGACATGCGATAACCAATTCCCAACTCATTTATAATGTAATGATTCTTCCCTGGTTTCGATCCTAATTTTCTTCGAATATTGGCAATATTAACTTGAAGCTTCTTGACACTCCCTGCATCCGAGCTTCCCCATACTGCCTTATTAATTGTCGCATATGTCAACATCTTGCCTGGATGTTGTGACATAAAACTTAAAATATTGTACTCAATCTGTGTAAGATTAATCTCTTCACCCACCATTGTAACCTGACGCTTTCCATAGTCTATACGAAGATCACGCAGTTCAAACACTTGATTTGGAGCCAAATCCACTTCCTTACTATATCTGCGATTACGAATTGCAACACGTACTCTTGCGAGCAATTCGCCTGTACCAAATGGCTTTGTAATATAGTCATTTGCTCCATAATCTAAAGCTGATATTTTATCGCTTTCTTCTGTTCTAGCTGATAATACAATAATCGGCACCGAAGACGTTTTTCTGACATGCACGATAAACTCTGTGCCATCTCGATCTGGCAAGCCCAAGTCCAAAATCACCAAATCTGGCACATGTGCACCAAACATCATCGTAGCTTCTGCATATGTTTTCGCCAAGATAGTCTGATACCCATTTGTCTCTAGCACAGTATTTACAAAGTTTCGAATTTTGGATTCATCTTCAACTATCAATATCTTGTACTTATTATTACTCATATTCTTGCTCCTCAATGTCTAATGTAAAAAAGAAAGAAACTCCTCTCTCTTTATGATTTTCAGCCCATATTTTCCCATCATGAGCTCTGATAATCGTTGCGCAAACGGATAACCCAATTCCCATACCTTTTCGTTTTCCATCTGTTGGTCCATTGGAATAATCCATCCCACCAGAAAATATTTTTCCTATCTGTTCTTCTGGTATTCCACAACCATCATCTGATACTTCAAAGATTGCCTCTCCATCACATACTTCCACACGCAAAATTAAATTTTCCATGCCTTTTCCGTGAAAGACTGCGTTTTCCATAAGGTTCATCAGCACTTGCTCTATCAGCATAGCATCCATTGGAATGCTTACAAACACTTCTGGAAGTTCTACCTGTACTGAAATACCCGCATATTGCTTTGCAAATTTTGTCAATACGGTGTCAATCAATTCATCTAATACTGTAGATGTCTTAACTACCTTTACCCTGGTATCATCAATTCGTGTAACCGATAGCAAGTTTTCAACCATTCGAATCAGCCATTCGCTATCTTCACGAATCCCAGACAACAGTTTGATTTGTTGCTCTCTTTGTAGAAAATCATAGTTTTCGATTACTGTGGAACAGGAACCATAAATTGTTGTAAGCGGAGTGCGCAGATCGTGAGAAACTGCACGTAACAAATTAGCACGCATATGTTCTCTCTCTATTTCAGCTTTTGTTCGTTCATGCTCTTTGATCCTTGTCATCAACGTGCTTGTCGTACATGTGATTGCTAACATGATGATTGCTGCAGTAATATTTTCCCATATCACAAAGTTGAATTTATAATAGGGAAAGGTGAAAGCAAAATTAACTGCAAGTACACTAACAAGAGATGCTATAATCCCCCACATATATCCCTGTGTCTTTAGCGCTACAAGAAACACAGCTAAGATAAATATATCGGACTCTAAGGTCTGTGTCCGGAAAACAAATTGCACAGCCATGCTAATGAGCATTGCTATTATTAACATACTAACTGTAAACAAAGCATCTTTTTTCATTCTGGGCCTCCTCTCACAAAGTGTATTATACCATCGTGCTAGTAAAGAATCAGCAAAAAAGAGAGTCCGAAAACTCTCTTTCTCTGTCTAGATATGCCAAATATCGTTATTATATTCTGCAATAGTTCTGTCTGATGAGAAATACCCTGATTTCCCAATATTTATCAGCATTTTTTTTGCCCATGCTTTACGGTCTTCATAATCCGCAAATACTCTTTCCTTTGTCTCAATATATTCCTTAACATCCAGTAATGTCATAAACCAATCTTTGTTGATCAATTCATGGTGAAGTTCTATCAACATTTCTGCATCTCCTATATCAAGCATTTCCGGACTTACCAACATATCTATCCATTCTTTAATTGCTGCGTCACGATAATAATATTCTGTCGAAACATAATCTCCCTTTGCATAGTGTTCAATCACTTCTTCACTACGTTTTCCAAAGATATAAATATTTTCTTCGCCTACAAGCTTATGAATTTCTACATTTGCACCGTCTTCTGTGCCAAGTGTCACTGCACCATTTAACATAAACTTCATGTTTCCCGTTCCACTTGCTTCCTTAGAAGCCAGAGAAATCTGTTCTGAAACATCACAAGCCGGAATCAATTTTTCCGCCAGTGTAACATTATAATTCTCTACCATTACAACTTTAAAATAAGGAGATACTTCTGGATCATTATTGATCAATTCCTGCAGGCATAAAATTGCATGTATAATGTCTTTCGCAATGACATATGCAGGCGCTGCCTTCGCTCCAAAAATCATATGAATTGGTGTAGATGGTTTCTTTCCTGATTTAATCTGTAAATATTTATAAATGGCATACAATACATTCATCTGCTGACGTTTATACTCATGCAGACGTTTGATCTGAATGTCAAAAATTGCATGATCGTTGAGTTTGATTCTCGCTTCCTTTTCCAAATAGTCCGCAAGTGCAGTCTTGTTCTTTTGTTTTACTTCCAAAAGTTCTTCTAATGCTGATTCATTTTCTACAAGAGATAATAAGGACTCTAATTTTGCTGCATCTTCTCTAAAGTCTCCTCCACCATATTTATCAATCCATTCCACCAATGGTTTATTACATTGCAGCAACCATCTGCGGAATGTAATTCCATTTGTTTTATTGTTAAATTTTTCTGGATAAATTTCATAAAATGATTTTAGCTCCACATTCTTTAAAATCTCCGTATGAAGACTTGCTACTCCATTTACACTAAATCCATAATGCATATCCATTCTTGCCATGTGTACACGATTCTGCTCATCAATAATATGAAGTTCTTTATTTTCATATTTCTTTTCTACTCGCTCTGCCAGCATTTTAATGATTGGTACTAAATGTGGTACTACCTCTTCCAAATAAGATAATGGCCATTTTTCTAATGCTTCTGCCAAAATCGTATGATTTGTATAAGCACAAGTATTTGACACAATTTCAATTGCTTTTTCTGTATCTATTCCTTTTTCTGTTAGTAAACGAATCAATTCTGGAATGATCATAGAAGGATGTGTATCGTTAATCTGAATAACAACATGTTTATCAAGTTCTTTCAAATCATATCCATTTTCTTCACATTCTTTCAAAATAAATTGAGCTCCGTTGCTTACCATAAAGTATTGTTGATAAATACGAAGTAATTCTCCATTTTTATCGCTGTCATCCGGATATAAAAATAAGGTAAGATTTTCACGAATTGCTTTTTTGTCAAACGATATACCATCATTTACAATTCCTTCATTTACTGTTTCAACATCAAACAAATGTAGTTTATTTGTTCCACTATGATAGCCAGTCACATCTATATCATATAATTTTGAACGTAACGAAAAATCTTTAAATGGCACTTCAAATCCTATCCCTGTGTCTGTAAGCCAGCTTTTATTCTCAATCCATGGATTTGGCATTTCTTTTTGCTTCTGGTCTTGGAATACTTGTTTAAACAAGCCAAAGTGATAGTTCAGCCCTATTCCATCTCCATTCATCCCTAGTGTTGCCATGGAATCTAAAAAGCAAGCTGCTAATCTTCCAAGTCCGCCATTTCCTAATGATGGTTCTGGCTCCACTTCTTCAATCACACAAATATCTTTTCCATTTTCCGAAAGAAAATCTCTTACTTCATCGTATACACCTAAATTAATGAGATTATTTGATAACAATTTTCCAATCAAAAATTCTGCTGAAACGTAATATACCTTTCGTTTTGAATCTGTCTTGTTATTTCCTTTTAAAGCTGCTTCCTCTTTCACAGCCACCAGTAATGCTGCATATACCTCTTCATTCGACGCTTGTTTTATATCTTTTCCGAGAACATTCTGTAATCTATCTACAAATTTCATTCTTGTCCCTCCTATATCAAAATATTTTATGATATTATAATCATATTTTACAAATACTTCTTGCATAATACAGCTCAAAAGTAATACTATACTATCATATTAGAATAGGATGTGATTTTATGAACACGATTGAATACGAAACACTACATGAGACAAAATCTCATGTGAATCCTTTTTTCCCATATAATATATATTTATGCTCCATTCCACTTGATTTTACACAGGTTCCGCCTCATTGGCATGATGACGTAGAACTCATTGTAATTAAGAAGGGAATTGGGATTGTCGCCGTAGATATGAATTTACACACTGTTAAAGAGAAAGATATTATTTTTATTCGACCAGGGCAGATTCATTCCATTATGGCTCTTGGTACAGAAAAAATGGAATATGAGAATATTATTTTTCAGAAAAGTCTTCTATATTCAGATTATCAGGAGCGTAGCATCTATGAACAATTTCATTTCTATTTTCAATTAGAATATGATTTTCCATGGCACATTGATACTTCCTACAATTATCACGATGCACTGTGGAATTGCATTTGTAATATGGACGAGCTTAGTGCGAAACGCAACAGATATTTTGAGATTGCTATTAAAAGCAATCTGCTACAACTGTTTTACATCTTTCTTAGCAATCAAAACGAAGTGATTCCTGCAGTACACCAGAAATCACTCAAAAAAGTAAAGCAGCTCATTTCTTATATTGAAGAAAACTACACTGAGCCTTTGACCGTACATTCGGCAGCATCCTATATTGGATTCTCTGATTCTCATTTTATGAAATTCTTTCGCCATCACATGCATAGTACATTTACAAATTATTTGAATAATTATCGGATTACAATTGCTAGCAGACTTCTCCTTGGCACAGAAGATTCGATTTTAGAAATTGCAGAAAAAGTTGGATTCAATAATCTTTCCTATTTCAATCGATTATTTAAATCGCAATTTGGAATGTCTCCACGAGATTATCGAAAAAAAACCTCGTAGATTACTCTACGAGGCTTTCCATACATCAAATCATCTAAATTACATTCTTACAAATCCTAAATAGCGCGTACCTTGAAAGGTCAGTTTACCATAATCACCTTCTACCAGCATTCCGTACTCACTGCCATTTACATGCAGTTCCATCCGATCTCCGCTTTCCACTTCAAATGTCACATAATAAGTTGTGGAATAAGATACATGATCATTCTGATGACTTTGTGTCGTATTCTGTCGTTTTGCCACGACAGTTGCATCAACTGTTAGTCGTGGAGATTGATTATTTTTATGCCACTGAGAAATATTTTTAATCAAGGTAAAAATCATCACTCCAAAAACCAGACAAAACATAATTGGGACAAATATTTCAATTCCATTCATAAAAAACATATGTACCCTCCTTCCTGTACTATTAAGACATCTGTTTTATTCATTATACTACTTTCGGAGTCAATTGTCATTTTTTAATTTCGCTTTCTATTTCTTCCGGCAAATAACATTTATGCCAATTGTCCAAATAATATATCATCATTCGTCCATCCATTATTCCATAGGGTTGTTCAAGGCTGTCCGGAAAATTTGACTGATTATCCTCTTTCGGCAATTGTGTAATATCCACGTAAGAATGAATATACCCCAACACTTCTACATCTGATGTTTCTACAACTTCTTCATACGTATGGTATATTTGACCGTTCACCATAATAGAATAAGGACATATTCCATCCACTTTGCTTTCACACCCACTCATTGTTAAAGAAAATAATAAGCATATTATGATTAATCTTAACATCTACTTCTCCCTTAATAAAATCTTCTACGCATCTAGTATATGTAGCTCTATTGTATATTACATTTTCATTTACTTCAATCCATCGTCTTTCTACAATTATCACTTTTTATTTTTTCAAATCCGAATGCTATTCTCAACTATACTTTTTCTAAAAATGATAAAAGGGAAAATCAGCTGATTTCCCCTCTCCATGCGGATAACAGGACTTGAACCTGCACGGTCTCCCACTAGATCCTGATTCTAGCGCGTCTGCCAATTCCGCCATATCCGCATATTAAAATTAATAGTTCTTATGAACCAC
>CAYTRJ010000042.1:0-13487 GCA_964440185.1 uncultured Faecalimonas sp.
CAAGGAGAAATTGATCTAACAGATAAAGCTCAAGTAGAAGCAGAAGATAGAAAACGTTTTGAGTTTGTAAATAAAATTGTAAAAAATGTAGAAAAACGTAAAGTATTGACAAAAGATAAGAATACACAAGATAAACTTGATGCAGTGCTTACAAACAAATGGCTTGGAATTCCAATCTTTGCCGTTGTAATGTTTTTAGTGTTTGATATTTCACAATCATCTTTAGGACCATGGATTGCAGAGATTTTGACTGGTTGGATTGAAACTTTCCAAGATTTTGTGGCTGGTTTAGTAGAAGGCGCTTCTCCATTTGTGCAAGCATTGCTTGTTGAAGGAATTATTGGTGGTGTTGGTGCTGTAGTTGGTTTCCTTCCACTTGTAATGGTAATGTATTTCCTAATTGCTTTATTAGAAGATTGTGGTTACATGGCTCGTGTAAGTGTAGTATTAGATCCAATCTTCAAAAAAGTAGGATTATCAGGAAAATCTGTCATTCCATTTGTAATCGGAACAGGATGTGCAATTCCTGGTGTTATGGCTTGTCGTACAATCCGTAATGAAAGAGAACGTAGAGCAACAGCGATGTTGACACCATTTATGCCATGTGGCGCGAAACTTCCAGTAATTGCATTATTTGCAGGCGTATTCTTTAAAGATGCATCATGGGTAGGAACATTGATGTACTTTGTAGGAATTGTACTTATTTTCTTTGGTGCGTTATTAGTGAATAAGATTGCTGGGCATAAGAATAGAAAATCATTCTTTATTATGGAACTTCCAGAATACAAAGTACCAAGTTTGAAAAGAGCATTCTTTTCAATGTGCTCTCGTGGTAAAGCATATATCATCAAAGCCGGTACAATCATCTTAGTATGTAATACATTAGTACAGATCATGCAATCATTTACATGGAGCTTACAATTAGTAGAAGAAGGTATGGAAAAATCATCAATTCTTGCTTCCATTGCTTCACCAATAGCAGTATTATTGATTCCACTTGGATTTGGTGCATGGCAATTGGCTGCAGCAGCAGTAACAGGATTTATCGCAAAAGAAAATGTTGTTGGTACTTTAGCTGTATGTTATGGTGTAACAAACTTTATTGATCCAGATGCATTAGAATTAATTGGCGGAGCAAGTGAAGTGGCATCAATGATGGGATTAACATCTGTAGCTGCATTAGCATACTTAATGTTCAATTTATTTACTCCACCATGCTTCGCAGCGATTGGTGCGATGAACTCTGAAATCAAAGACAGAAAATGGTTCTGGGGCGGCGTAGGATTACAATTTGCAACAGGTTATACAGTAGCATTCTTTGTATACCAAATCGGTACACTTATCACTACAGGAAGTTTAGGAAATGCATTCCTTCCAGGTCTCGTAGTAGTAGTGGTAATTGCTGCTTACATTGTATACTTAATCAAAAAAGCTGATAAGCAAGTAAAAGCAGAATATGCATTGAAAGCGAAAGCGTAGGAGTGATTTTATGACAGACTTTATCGTGATTGTGATCATAGCGGTGATTGTGATTGCAGCAGTTACATATATTGTAAAAGCAAAAAAACGTGGTGTGAAATGTGTAGGATGTTCTGCAGGATGCAGTTGTTCAGGTGGAAAGACAGAAGAACATACTTGCAGCTGTGGATGTCAAAATAATAAATAGCGTTAAAATAAAAACCAATTGACTTTCTAAAATTAGGAAGCCAATTGGTTTTTTGTTGTATAGATTTAAAATTTTCCCATAATCCAAACGCAAATCATGATAATACCGATAGCGGTAAAGATACCTAGCATACCAAGTCCCATGATTTCAAGGGCAGCCATAATATTTGTCATATCCATTCTCCTTTGCTACTATAAAAAATTACTTACGAGATTGATCACTAATCCACCAGCTATAACAGATGCAATCTGTCCGGAAACATTAGCACCAGCTGCATGCATGATTATAATATTTGTTGGATCCTCTTCTTGTGCCATTTTTTGTACTACACGACAAGACATTGGGAATGCAGAGATACCAGCACCGCCAATCATAGGGTTTACTTTGTTCTTGCAGAAGAGATTCATAAATTTTGCTAGTAACACACCACCAATCGTATCCATTACAAAAGCAAATAAACCAATGAGCATAATAAGTAATGTTTCTACGGTAACAAATTGTTCTGCACGCATACTGAAAGAAATTGTGATTCCAAGAAGAAGCGTGATCAAATTTGCCAATGCATTTTGTGCTGTTTCTGACATTGTTCCTAATACGCCACATTCACGAACTAAATTACCGAACATTAAGAATCCGACCAAAGCAACTGATTGAGGAGAAACAAGACCTACAATCATTGTAACTACGATTGGAAATATAATGCGTGTACGCTTTGAAACAGTAGTAGATGCGTAATTCATATGGATACAACGTTCCTTTTTAGTTGTCACAAGTCGGATTGCAAATGGTTGTACGATCGGAACTAAAGCCATATATGAATAAGCGGCAACAGCAATTGGTCCCATGTAATTTGAATTTAGTACTTGCGATACTAAGATAGAAGTAGGTCCATCAGCAGCACCAATGATACCAATAGAGGCGGCATCGTTTAAATCAAATCCGAGAACAACTGCGAGTAAGATTGCAGCAAAGATACCAAATTGTGCTCCTGCACCAAATAGAAACATTTTTGGATTCGAAAGCAATGGGCCAAAATCAATCATTGCACCAATTCCGATAAATAAAAGAATGGGCATTGCTTCGGAAGCCTCGATTCCTACATTGAATAACCATTGAATGATTCCGTTGGTTTCAATCCCACCTTGTAATGTTTGATCAAGAACACCTGAGAAGGGAAGATTAACAAGCAGTGCACCAAATCCTAGTGGTAACAGTAGGGAAGGCTCGTATTCCTTCTTGATCGCTAACCATATCAACAGTATTCCGATCGCATACATGACAATTTGCTGCCAGGTCAGAGAAAGTACTCCTTCTAATAATAGTTCCATATAAAATCCTCCTTAATAGTAGATTTGGGAATAAAAAAAGACTTTTACTGTGTTACACAATAAAAGTCTTGCTATTTCAATTTTCCGCGGATGAATCCAAAATGAATGCGACTCATCGTAATGACGCATGAAAATCCATAGGATATCGCCCTATGGCAGCTACTCCCTTTTAGAAGAGTATAATGCAAATTGCACATAAATGTCAAGAAAATAAGACTAATTGTAATCAATTTGCATGAGACATAAACCACAACCAGGAGCCATAAAGCCAGCGTTAGCACGATTACAGCTAGAGAGCACTTCTTGCATAGTTTCTGGTGTACGTAGTCCGTATCCAACTTCCAACAGAGTTCCTGTCAAAATACGAATCATATTTTGTAAAAATCCATCTCCATGATAGGTAAAAGTGATATATGAACCATGTTGCTCAATGCGAATGGAATCCACAGTGCGTATCGTAGACTTTTTGAATTTAGGATTGCCACAGAAACTTTTGTAATCATGTGTGCCAACCAGATACTCTGCAGCTTGTCTCATAAGAGAAAGATTAGGCTTTTTCTCCAGACAATAGACATAATTTCGGTCAAAAACAGGTTTTAAGGGACCTTCAAAACAGGTATATTGATAAGTCTTACCTGTTGCGTTATAGCGGGCATGGAAGCGTGTTGCGGCTTCCTTTACATCTATAACACAAATATCTTGCGGTAAATATTGATTCATGTAATCGCGAATTTCAGTGCAGGAACGAGTAGTATGAAAATGTGCATTTGCAGTCATTTCTTTTGCGTGGACACCAGCATCTGTACGGCCTGCACCAATCAAATCAACAGGAGTGCCTACCATTTTGGTAAGAACAGATTCCAATTTTCCTTGGATGGTTGCATCTGTATTTCCTTGATTTTGCCAGCCACTATAGCGAGTGCCATCATAAGAAATATGAAATTTATAGTTTTTCGTCATAAAAACTCCTTGTGTATTTTTTTCTTTCATTATAAACAAGAATAAGATGTAATTCAATGAACTGAAAACAATAAATTTTTATTTACAATAATGAAGAAAATGTGATAAAATACTACCGTTAAAAAAGAATCCGTGTAATCGGTAGATGTAAATCCAGCAAATATTGCGTGTAATCTAAAGTAGTTTTTCTACAACAGATTACACGCTTTTTCTGTTTTAAAATAAGATTATAAGGAGAAAAGAAAATGGTAAAAATTATTACGATCAGCCGTGAATTTGGAAGCGGTGGAAGAACAATTGGTAAAGAAGTTGCAAGCCAACTAGGAATACCATGTTATGACAAAGAATTAATTGAAAAGATTGCAGAAGAAACAGGGTATGCAAAAGAGTTTATTGAAACCGAAGGAGAACATGCTCCAAATACCAATAAACTGTCTTACATGTTTCTCGGAAGAGGAATGGATGGCTTAGCGAATGCGGACCATATTTGGATGGCGCAAGAAAAAGTAATAAAAGAACTGGCAGAAAAAGGACCTTGTGTGATTGTTGGTCGTTGCGCAGACTATATTTTGAAAGACCGAAAAGACTGCATGCATGTATTTATTTATGCAGATCAAGAATTTAAAGCAGAACGTATCGTACAGAAGTATGGAGAGCGTTCACAAAATCCGGAAAAGCGTTTAGCAGAGAAAGATAAAAAACGTAAATTGAATTACAAGTATTTTACAGAACGTGAATGGGGAAAGCGTCAAAATTATCAGATGTGTTTGGACAGCGGATACTATGGAATTGAGAAAGCGACAGAACTAATCGTGGCAGCAGCAGGAGGTATACAATAGATGAGCAGTGCAGCAGAAAAAGGAAATAAAATGGCAACAATGCCGGTAAATAAGTTGATGATTTCTATGGGAGTACCAATGATTATTTCCATGATGCTTCAGGCAGTTTATAATATTGTAGATAGTGCGTTTGTTGCCAATATGAAAGAAACTGGAGAACTTGCATTAAATGCTCTGACATTAGCGTTTCCGGTGCAGATGTTGATGGTAGCAGTTGGAATTGGTACAGGCGTAGGTGTCAATGCACTGCTTGCAAAGAGCATGGGGATGGGAGATAAAGAAAAAGCATGCAAAGTAGCTGGAAATGGTGTATTCCTAATGGCCGTAATCTATGTGGTGTTCTTGCTGTTTGGTTTATTTGGAACAAAAGCATATATTGCAACACAGACAAAAAATCCAGTAATCATGGATATGGCTACAAGCTATTTGAAAATTTGCTGTGTTGGATCGGTAGGGATTTTATTCTTTTCGTTATATGAAAAAGTATTACAGGCAACAGGAAAGAGTATGTATTCTACGATAGCACAGATTACAGGTGCGTTAGTAAATATTGTGTTAGATCCAATCCTTATTTTTGGTTGGTTTGGACTTCCAGAAATGGGAGTAGAAGGTGCAGCTTATGCAACAGTCATTGGACAAATTGCATCTGCTTTATGCGGTCTTTTCTTGCATGTAAAAGCGAATAAAGAAATTGATAATGGGGTTCATTATATGCGACCATCAAAAGCTATCATAAAAGGTATTTATTCGATTGGCCTTCCAGCAATTATTGCACAGGCTTTGATGTCTATTATGACTTACTTACTAAATGTGATTTTTGTTCGCATTGGAGAAAACGTTGTAACAGCGTATGGACTCTATTATAAGATTCAACAATTTATTTTATTTGCTGCATTTGGCTTACGAGATGCAATTACACCAATTGTGTCATTCAATCATGGTTTAAATAGCATGAAACGCGTAAAAGATGGAATTAAATACGGTATGATGTATACAATAGCAATCATGTTCGTAGGATTTGTAGCACTTGAGCTTTTTGCAGTTCCATTTGCAGGGATCTTTGGATTGTCAGGAGAAACAAAAGCACTTTGTGTTAGTGCAATTCGAGTAATTTCAATTAGTTATATGTTTGCAGGGGCTAATATTGCATTTCAGGGAATTTTTCAAGCACTTGATAGTGGTTTGGAATCTTTGATCGTGTCAGTATGCAGACAGTTTTTATTTGTGGTCCCAGTAGCATTTGGATTCAGTCAACTTGTGATTGCAGGTGTTGGTGGTACATGGCTTGTATGGCTTACATTCCCAATTGCAGAAATCTTATCTGTAGTCGTTTCTATGGTGTTTATGAAAAAGGTAAATCGAACAAAAGTAAATACGATGAATTAAAAAAATCGCCACTATATGTGGCGAATTTTTTTGCTAATAATGATATTTGTTTCGTTTTAAAATAAGGAAAAGAACACTAAATACAACTGCCATTAATTCAGCAACAATAATGGAAATCCAAACACCATTGATATCGAAAATCAAAGGAAGAAGTATTACCGCACCTACTTGAAATACAAGTGTACGGAAGATGGATATGATTGCTGAAGTTACGCCATCGTTAAGTGCTGTAAAAAAGCTGGAACAAAAGATTGCATATCCCATAAAAAAGAAAGATAATGCAAAAATGCGGAATCCAGATACGGTCAATGCCATTAATTGTGTATCATAGCCAACAAAAATCTTAGCAAGTGGAATGGCAAGAACTTCGGCAGCAAGTACCATAAAGACACTAAATCCACCAATCATAATGATACTTTTCCGAAGCAAACCTTTTAGTTCTGCATGATTTTGAGCACCATCATGATAACCAATTACTGGTGCAGTTCCAATCGAATACCCAATGAAAGCACCTGAGAAAATCATACTGACATACATCATTACACCATAAGCAGCAATTCCATTTTCACCAGCATATTTCATAAGCTGTATATTGTAAAGCATGCCAACAAGATTCATGGAAATATTACTCATAAATTCAGAAGAACCATTGGTACAGGCCTTGAAAATTGCTTTTCCGTCAATCTGCGTTTTGCCAAGCTGAAGAATACTATCGTTTTCTCGCAAGAAATAGATAAATGGGACACTTCCTGCAACTACTTGACTTGCAGCAGTTGCGATAGCTGCTCCAGCTAATTTGTATTTCATAGGAAGTAGAATTACGAGAATAGCATCAAGAATCATGTTCGTTACACCAGCTGAAACTGTAACAGTGAAACCAATCTGTGGTTTTTCTGCAGTAACAAGAAAACTTTGAAATAAATATTGCAATGCGTTAAACGGCAAAGCAACTAATATAATCCTTGCATAAATGATAGCATGTTTTAATAATTCCCCTTCTGCACCGAGCAATTTGGCAATTGGTTCAATAAAAATAATTCCTAAAATAGCTAAAATAGTAGCTAATATGAATGTAATATAAACAAATAGAGAAAAATAGTTATTTGCTTTTTCACTATCGCCTTCACCGAAAGTTTTTGCAACAATTGCGGAACCACCTGTACCAAACATAAATCCAACAGTAGCCAGGATGATTAAAAGAGGCATGATAAGGTTTACGGCTGCAAATGGTGTTTTACCTGCATAATTAGATACAAAGAATCCATCTACAACACCATAAATAGATGTAAAAATCATCATTCCAATGCATGGTAATGTAAATTTAATTAATTTTTTGTAAGTAAAGTGATCTGAAAGTTGAATATTCATTATGTCCTCCTAAACCAACGATTTGCAAAATCGCATACAGCATTTGCCAATTCATTCATATCCCATCCGTTGGTATTAATTGTTAAATGATAAGTTTCTCTTTGTCCCCAAGGGGAGTTTGTAAGAATTTCTCGTGTCTGTGAACGCGTTTTGTCAATCTGTTTTATCTTTCGCAAAAGTTCTTTTTCTGTCAAGTGCTCGCCTTCTGGGGCACGTTCTATGCAACGTCTTAATTTCGCTTCCATATCAGCACAGACAAATAGATTCAATGGTTGATATGATTTCAAAATGACGTCAGCATTTCTTCCAACAATGATACAATCTTTGCCGAGAGCAGCAATATTTTCGATTACTTTCTTTTGCTCTACTAATAGACTTACGCTGTTGTTAGAAGTTTTACTGTGCCAATTATGATTTTCTAATTGCGTTTCAACATAATTAACATCTAATCCCTTATTTTGTGCGATAGAAGTAATGATTTCACGATCATAATAGTCAAAATGCATTATTTCTGCGAGGCGCTTTCCGAGTTCACGGCCGCCAGAACCAAATTCTCGACTAATTGTTATAATTCTCATAATAAAATCCTTTCCGCTATTTTTTTCCTAAGAACTTATGTAAAAGTGTACATCGTTTTTTACATAATTCTATAAAGAGCTTGTTTTCTTCTTCACTAAATGCATTATATACATTGTATTCTGCATGCATTAATGGTACAAGAACCTCTTGGACCATAGCATTTCCTTTTGGAGTAAAAACAATTTCTTTGCTTTTACGATTAGTAGATACAGCACGCAGTGCAATAATTTCCTGCTGTTCTAATTTTTTAAGAGCAGTATTAATAGTTTGACGGCAAAAAGACCATGCGTTACAAAGGTCTGTTTGCGTAATACCATCTTTTGCATCATAAATTGCATATAGTATCCAAAGTGCAGCATCGGATAGATGGTGCTGTGTAGCATATTTGTGATAAATTTCATCTAACTCTTTGTCGTATTGATTCAGTGCTGCTGAAAAATGTTCATAATCTATTGAATCCATTGTCTATTATCACCTCCTGATTTGTCCGAAAACGGATAAAATAAGTATAATCCGAAAACGGATAAAAGTCAAACTAATAGAAGAAGGAACAATTGAAGTAAAGCACAAATTTCGCTATAATGAAGAAAATGATTAAGAAAAGAGGTATGAAGATGTTAGTTTTGGTCTATAGAAAATGCAGTACTTGTATGAAAGCAATTAAGTGGTTAGAAGAGAGGGAAATATCATTTGAGGAACGTCCAATCGTAGAAGAAAATCCAACTTTTGAAGAGTTAAAAGATTGGTATCAGATGAGTGGATTGCCTTTGAAAAAGTTTTTTAATACAAGTGGAATGTTATATAAGGAAATGAAATTGAAAGATAAGTTGCCAGAAATGACAGAAGAAGAACAATTACGACTTTTAGCTACAAATGGAATGTTAGTAAAACGTCCGCTTGTCGTGGGAGATGGTTTTGTGTTGACTGGATTTCGCGAAAAAGAATGGGAATCGAAATTGCAATAAAGAGGTGTGCAGATGGGGATTTATTTTGATAATGGGAGTACTTCTTCTCCAAAAGCACCAGGTGTAGCAGAGGCTATGATGGAATTGATCAATCAAGGTGCATTTAATATTAATCGAGGAAATTATGAAGGTGCATATGAAGTAGCAGAAATTGTACTCGAGACAAGAGAAAAGCTAGCTAAATTGTTTGGAGCAAATTCTTCAAAGCAAGTTATTTTCACACCGGGTATCACATATTCGCTTAATTTTCTTTTAAAAGGGTTATTGAAAAAAGGGGATCATGTGATCGTATCAGGTATGGAACATAATAGTGTTATGCGACCTTTGTGCCAATTAGAGAAATTGGGTATAAATTATTCAATCGCAAAAGCAGACAAGGAAGGATATGTTTGCTCGCAAGCAATAGAGGCACTTATCAGAAAAGAAACAAAAGTTGTGGTTGTGCTTCATGCATCGAATGTATGCGGGACGATTTTACCGATAAAAGAAATTGGAACTATTTGTAAAAAACATCATATTTTCTTTGCGGTAGATACGGCACAGAGCGCAGGTACAATCCCAATCAATATGGATAGCATGAATATTGACTTCCTTGCATTTACAGGACATAAAGGATTGTTGGGGCCACAAGGGATTGGTGGTTTTTTGATCTCAAAAGAGCTCAATAGCGAATTGACACCATTGATTGCAGGCGGCACAGGAAGCCAGTCAGATCATTTGGAAATGCCTTCTGAACTGCCAGATAAATATGAAAGCGGAACACTCAATCTCCCAGGAATCATAGGACTTCATGCGGCTCTTTCACATTTGGAACAAGTAGGGATTGACAAAATACATGAAAAGAAAATGCAACTGACAGCATATTTTTTGGAGCAACTGAAACAATTTTCTAATATTCGTGTCGTAGGAAAAGCAACGATAGAAGGGCGTGTCGCAGTGGTTTCACTTGACTTTTTGAAGGAGGATAATGCAATCATTGCTTTTGAACTAGAGCAAGGTTATGGAATTATGACACGTGTAGGATTGCATTGTGCACCAACTGCACATAGAAGTCTTGGCACATATCCGCAAGGTACTGTGCGATTTGCATTTAGTGCAGAGAATACAAAAGAAGAAATTGATATTTGTATCCAAGCATTCCATGAATTAGGGGTCCAATAATATAGAAAATATTTATAAGCCATATAAGAATTATCAATCCAATTAGGAATGACTAACCCATTGTTTGCTATCATAAAAAATGTTAAGGTAATCGTAGATATAATCGTACGAGGAGGAAAAAACAATGGCTGATTACAGAAAAATGTGGGAAGATTTAGGAATGGATTTAGAAACACACGATGCGTTATGTGAAGTATTACCACAAGCGTTCGGGGATGTTTATTTATCACAGGAAAATCGTCCAGAATCAATGGATTTCTATGACATGGTAGTTGCAGATATACATGGGATTCGCCCTGCAGAATTAATTGAACATCAGAAAAAAGGTGGAAAGGTGTTCGGAACATTTTGCGTATATGTGCCAGATGAAATCGTATTTGCAGCAGATGCGATTGCAACAGGACTTTGTGGAGGTTCTCAATTCTGGGTACCAGGTGGAGAAAAGGTACTTCCAACTAATACATGTCCATTGATCAAGGCATCTGTTGGAGCAAGACTTGACAGAACATGTCCATTCTTCAGAATTGCAGACATGTATGTAGGCGAAACAACATGTGATGGAAAGAAAAAAGCATGGGAAATCTTAGCAGGAGATGTGCCAGTGCATGTAATGGATCTTCCACAGATGAAACGTGAAAAAGATGTTCAAAAATGGGCGGAAGAAATCAAAGACTTTAAGGCAGTTGTTGAAAAAGAAACAGGAAACGAAGTGACTGCTGAAAAATTAGGTGCAGCAATTAAGACAATCAACGATAAGAGAAGAGCACTTGCAAGATTATACGATTTTAGAAAAAATGAAAAGCTTCCAATTAGTGGAAAAGATTGTTTGTTGATTTCTCAAATTGCATTCTATGATGATCCAACAAGATTTGCACAAATGACAAATAGACTTTGCGATGAATTAGAACAAAGAGTGGCAGATGGTGTGAGCGTATTCCCAGAAGGTACAAAGAGAATCATGCTTACAGGAACACCACTTGCGATACCAAACTGGAAGATCCATAATATTGTTGAAACAAGTGGAGCAGCAGTTGTTTGTGAAGAAATGTGTACAGGAACACGTTACTTTGAACGTTTGGTAGACGAAACAAAAGATAATCTTGATGATCAGATTCAAGCAATTGCAGAACGCTATATGGGAATCAATTGTGCTTGTTTCACACCAAATACAGCACGTATCGATGACATTATCCGACTTGCAAAAGAATATAAAGTAGATGGTGTGATTGATGTAAATCTTAAATTCTGTAACCTTTATGATACAGAAGGACGTGCAGTAGAAATGGCATTGAAAGAAGCAGGAATTCCAGTTCTTGGTATTGAAACAGATTATGTTGACAGTGATGCACAACAACTTCGCACAAGAATTAGTGCATTTATTGAAATGTTAAACGAATAGGAAATATTATGAAAGAAATACAGTATTACATATTATTTCCTAATCATGATAATGCAATGCGATTATATAGAGAGACAAAGGCTTTAGGAGTAAGGGCGCTTATTTCACCAACTCCTAGAGCTGCCAGTAAATGCTGTGGAGTATCTTTGCTTGTCAAAAAAGAAGATTTGGATCAGATTGTACAATGTGCCAAAGAAAAAGAAATCGTAATTCAAGAAATTGCAGAAATTGAAAAAGATGTGAATCCAAATCGAGACAGATATTGTTAAAAGAGAGAGGATACGAATCATGTATTATATAGGAATTGATATCGGTTCGACTGCATCAAAAGTAGTAGTAAGAGGAGAGACGGAACTTCACTTCGTATTACCGACAGGATGGAGCAGCAAAGAGACCACTATGATCATTCAAGAACGTTTGAAGGCTTCTGGAATTGATGTGACTTCTGAAAATACGAAAGTAGTTGCCACAGGATATGGACGTATTGCTGTGGAATTTGCAGATTATGTTATTACAGAAATTACATGTCATGCAAGAGGCGGAAGAATGCTCGGTGGAGATGATCTTGCGATTGTTGACGTTGGAGGTCAAGATACGAAATTGATCTTGGTGGAAAATGGAATGGTACAAGATTTCTTGATGAATGATAAATGTTCAGCTGGAACAGGAAAGTTTTTAGAAATCATGGCAAATCGCCTTGGAAAAACATTACAGGAACTGTTTGAGATGGCAGCAGAAGGAACTATTATTCCGATAAGTTCATTGTGCACTGTATTTGCTGAGTCTGAAGTAATCAATTATATTGGAGAAGGCAGAAAGCGGGAGGATATCGCGGCTGGCGTAGTAGACTCTGTGGCTGGTAAAGTTGCACAGTTAGTACAACGAAAAAATTTACCGGAAAAGATAATTTTGACAGGTGGATTAAGTCACAGTTCTTATTTTACGAATGCTCTTTCCAAAAAAATAGGAAAAAAGGTAGAGACAACAGAATTTGGAAGATATGCAGGAGCCCTTGGGGCAGCTATTCTTGCAGAAGAGAAAACAAAAAAGAAATAGATTGCGGGTTGACTCGCAATCTATTTCTTTTTTTCTATTGATTTTCTAAGATATGTCTTGCAACGTGGACACCACTTGCAGAGGCATGAGATAGAGAGTGAGTTACACCACTTCCATCACCAATAATATAAAGTCCTTTTTCGCTAGATTCTAGATTTTCATTTACGTCGACTTCCATGTTATAGAATTTTACTTCAACACCATAAAGAAGTGTGTCATCATTTGCGGTACCTGGTGCAATCTTGTCTAAAGCATAAATCATTTCAATGATACCATCAAGAATACGCTTTGGAAGTACAAGACTTAGATCACCTGGAGTAGCAGCAAGAGTAGGTCGAACAAGTCCTTCTTCGATACGTGCTGTATTACTACGTCTTCCACGAACAAGATCTCCAAAACGTTGTACGATTACACCACCACCAAGCATGTTAGATAATCTTGCGATACTTTCACCATATCCATTACTATCCTTGAATGGCTCTGAAAAATGTTTGGAAACAAGAAGTGCAAAGTTCGTATTTTCTGTATGCTTTGCAGGATCTTCGTAACTGTGTCCATTTACTGTTACAATTCCATTTGTGTTTTCATTCACTACAGCTCCATGTGGATTCATACAGAATGTACGGACATTATCTTCAAATTTTTCTGTACGATAAACAATCTTACTTTCATATAATTCATCTGTTAGATCAGAGAAAATAACAGCAGGAAGCTCTACACGCACACCAAGATCCACGCGATTTGACTTTGTAGAAATGTTCATGTCTTTGCAAACTTTTT
>CAYTRJ010000043.1:0-13254 GCA_964440185.1 uncultured Faecalimonas sp.
AAGGATTTTTAAAAATGTTGATTTACCGGCACCATTTGCACCGATAAGACCATAGCAGTTACCTTCTGTAAATTTTACATTTACATCTTCGAATAATGCTTTTTTACCAACGCGTAATGTAATATTACTTGTGCTAATCATGTATATATTCCTCCATGTAATGAGTTTTTGTTTACTAGTTTACCACCGATTATCTTAACATGAGAAATAGGAAATAGCAAGGGATATTGTTTTACTGTTGTAGGAAAAGAAGGAACAGTGTAGAATAGAAGTAGGAGGAATATAAAATGGAACAGATTGTGAAAGATTTATTTGAAATGCAAGATTTAGAATATAAGGTATTTCACAGCCGATTAATGCCGACAGTGGAAGAAGACAAGATAATTGGTGTACGCACACCTAAGCTTCGAGAATATGCAAAAGAGTTTTACAAAAAAGGAGCATGGAGAGAATTTTTGGAGGAACTTCCGCATACTTATTATGAAGAGAATAACTTGCATGCTTTTTTAATAGAAGAAATCAAAGATTACGAGGAATGTGTTTATAAAATAAATCAGTTTTTACCTTATGTAGACAACTGGGCAACTTGTGACATGATGTGCCCTAAAATCTTGAAAATGCATTTGCCGGAATTGTTGAAAGAAATACAAAGGTGGTTGTCATCTGAAAAAATTTATGTTGTGCGATTTGGGATTGTTACATTGATGAAATTTTATATGGATGACATGTTTGATGAAATATATTTAGAATGGGTAGCGAGCATACGATCAGATGAGTACTATATTAAAATGGCAGTTGCCTGGTATTTTGCAACGGCTCTCGCAAAACAATATACTTGTGCAGTGAAATATCTGGAAGAGAACCGATTAGAACAGTGGACTCACAATAAAGCGATTCAGAAAGCAGTGGAAAGCTATCGAGTTGCAAAAAATCAGAAAACGTATCTTCGTACGTTACGTAGAAAATAAGAATATAAAAAGAAGATTTTATCTGGAACGTTTATTGACAGATAAAATCTTCTTTTTACTTTAAGAAATAACACAAGCAATAATAACTAATAGGAATACAATAAGAGCTGTAAAAAAATATTTTGTAATTTTAGATATTTTAAGTCGCTCTAAAAGATAATCCATATCTACTGTCTGGTAGAAAGAATGTACGACATCAGATGGTGAACCATAGGAATCATAAAGTTCATTTAAAGACTTAATATCATTTTCAGTGCAATATTCTTTTACGTCCAATTCTAGAGATTTTAAATAGTTTCGTTCTGATTTTCCTAGAATAGGAAAAAGTGCTTTTGTGTTGCTTATGTATTCTTTTGCCAGTTTTTCCATGTAAGAGTACCTCACTTTGGTGTGTATAGTTATATATATTGATTATATATTAACAATCTAAGTAGTAAAAATCAATATTTTATTTAATAAAACATATTGACAGTGTGAATTATAGAATGTATAATTTAATCAGAAAATAGAATGCAAAATGAAAGAGTTGTTTGAAAATTCCAGAACGAGGAGTTGGTTGTTATGAAAATTAAAATGTAGATTAGAAACACGATAGAATTTATAGGAGGATAAATGTATGAGAAAAAAAGTAAGTTATTTATTGGTAATATGTGCGTTAGTATTACTAGGAAATTCGTTTTTATCTTATGCTTCAAGTGGAAGAGGAGTAGCATATTTACCTAAGAATTGCACCAATACTTTAGCAAAAGGAGGAATTACAAGAAGTGGAAAATATTCATATGCAAGAGTGAATGCAGAAAGTGTATATCCTACTTCTGATGGTGCAGAAGATACATATACAAAATGCAAGGTTGTATTATACTATCGAAGCATTCCGGTATCTTCAGCTAAAACAATAACGGAAGGACAGAAATATAATATTACAATTAAAGATGGAAGTCTTGATATCACAACGTTTGATTTGGTTTTTGCAGGAAATGATCCAAATTTAGATGCACGTGTAAGTTACTGGTATGATGGTATGTAATTGGAAAAGGGTTCGCAATGTTTAAATTGCGAACCTTTAGGAAAGGATGATAAAAGTGATAAGACAACAGGTTAAACAATTGCTGCAAGAAAAAACAGTGTTGTTTGTGTATAGTGTACTTTTCGTATTTGTTCTCGCTAATTTTTTTGATAATGTGAAAACATTTCATGAAATAAAGTATGTTACACAAATGTATGACTTTACTAAAATGCAGACACTTTCTAGTTGGTCATCTATTAGCTACTTTTTAATGGAATATTTTCCTTTTTTAGTTGCAATTCCTACTGCATTTTCCTATCTGAATGATAAGAAATCCAAGGTAAAACTTTATATTTGCTCAAGAGCGGGAGAAAGAAATTATTGGTATGGGAAATTAATTGCTGTATTTTTGGTGACGTTTTTGGTTTTTACAATTCCTTTTATTATTGAACTTGGTATGAGTCACCTTTGCTTTGATCTACGTTCGATAGGAGATCCGTCTGGATTTCAAATGCATCAAACAATTGTGGATGATAACAAGTATCTGTTTGGAGAGTTATACATAAGAAACAGAATGCTGTATGTGATAGTAAGAATTTTAATGTTTGGAGTAGTTTCGGGCGTTCTGGCAGTGTGGAATGTTTCACTTACAGTGTTACCACTTTTTAAGTTCAAGATTTTTGCATTGGCACCTATATATTTACTGCTTTTTATGATTCAATTTATCGGAAATAGTTTTAGATTACCATATACAGTAAATTATTTTAGTATTTTGCGTGCGTTTGAAATCGATAAATTTAATATTGGAATGTATACTTTGTTTTTATTATTTTTAATCTTGGTGAGTATAGTGCTCATTGAATGGAAGATAAAGAAAGAGGATTTGCTATGAATACATACTTTAAATATATGATAGTTTCTGTTGTGACAGCATTATGCTGTTATATGCCAGGAGAAATATATGAAGAATCCATGATGCTGTCACAAGTTGTTATGGATGCTGCGTTTGGAACAATTGATATTGGTTCAGAATATATTGCTTTTATATCGCAATGGTTTCTTCCGATGCTAGTCTTCCATATTATTTTTGGAACATACATATACAAGAAGTTTTGTAGTGCAAGTGTATATTATTTTTCGAGAACGGAGAACAGAACGAAATGGTATCTAAAAGAGACTTTGATGCTTTATGGTATGGTGATTTGCTACCTCATTACTTTTGTTGGGACTGGAATGATAGTGGCAATGGTGAAGAAAGGAATCAAATATGATAGTGAAAGTATTTGGATTTTTTTGTATTATCTAATTATTTATTCACTGTTTTTGTTTTCTACAACATTGGCAATTAATCTGATTGCAATAAAAATTTCAAGTGTAATTGGATTTGGGGTGATAGAAGGTTGCTTGTTGACCGGAATTACGCTATTTGTACTTTTAGGAGACTATGTGGAAAAACAAGTGTTGCTTGTGACGGAGGCTATTCCAAGTATTGAGACTTTACAAGAGATTGAATCAAGTATATTAAGTCAATATAGCTGGTTATTAAAGATAAATCCATTCGCACATTTAGTATTTCCGATTCATAGTAGTCAGTATGATGTGGTTGATCTAGCTATAAATCAAAAAGGAATTTTATTTGATCTGAATGAATCAGTGATGTACTATGCTGTACTATCTGCTGTGGTTTTGACAATTGGGCATTATCTCATAAAAAATTGTGAGTTCTTGACAAATGAAAAGGAATAGGAGGTAAGCATATGGAATTGATAGTAAAAAATGTAAGTAAAACAATTGGTCATAAAGAAATACTAAAAAATGTAAATCTTACATTGAACAGTGGAATGGTGTATGGATTTGTAGGACGTAATGGTTCTGGAAAAACTATGTTATTTCGAGCAATTTCAGGATTGATGAATGTTTCGAGTGGTGAGATTTGGTTGGATGAAAAAATATTACATCGAGATATGAAAGTCTTACCAGATTTGGGAATTGTTTTAGAAAATGCTGGACTCTATCCTGATTTGAGTGCAAAAGATAATTTGCGTATGCTTGCAAATATTAATCGCAAAGTGACAGACAAAAGAATAGAAGAGATTATTAGAAAAGTGGAATTAGATCCAAACGATAAGAAGCCATTTAAAAAATTTTCGTTAGGAATGAAACAAAGACTCGTATTAGCGCAAGCATTTATGGAAAATCCTAAAATTCTTATGTTGGACGAACCGACAAATGCGTTGGATGAGAAAGGGATTGATCTGGTTCGAAAATTAATATTAGAAGAAAAAGAAAAAGGTACATTGGTTTTGCTGGCAAGTCATAACCGAGAAGACATTGAAATGGTAGCGGATGAGGTGTATGTTGTGAAAAATGGAATGGTAAGTGCGAGGTGAAGTAGTATGCGTTCGCGAATTAGATATATGTTTCTTGTAACATTGATTTTGACTGCAGTTTCTTGTGGCTTTGGTCTTTATAAGAAGAAAGATTATGCTGATATAAATGAACAAGAAAATTTATGGAGTCGTTTTAGAGTTGCAATGCTTTCGGAACGATTATTAGATATGCAATTAGAATTGATGGGAGAAACATTAGATACAAGTCCAATTATACTAGCGGTAAAGTGTCAAGATTCTAGTTATTTTGATTTTCATTGCATTACTCAAAGAGCTGAGGTTCTACGAGTTTTTTGTGGACAAGAGCTACAAGAAGGAGATTTAATTCAAATTGTACGAGGAAATTCAGAAATCTATTTATCAAAGAATGAAAATATGAAATCAGAATTAAATATGAATTTTGTTAATGAGATGAAGATTGGCAAAACATATCTTGTTTTTTTAGAAAATAAAATTGCAAATACAGAATGTTTGTACCAAACAAGCATTGACTATATTATAGCACCTATTTTTTGCTACGACACAATGGAAAATGTATATTTAGAAGATACAAGCGAAGGAATTGTTATGGTGAATTATGATATGGTAAAAGACAATGAATTCTTTTTAAAGGATAAATTAAGTTATGATAGAATGAATTTGTTTAAAGAAAAACTATTCGAAAAGTATGTATTTATTAAATGAGATGAAAGGAGAGGTTGCAGAAGAAAACAGTGCTCAGAATTATAGTATAACTACACCATATGAATTTGATGTGCAACCAGGTGATGACGAGTGGAAAAATTTATTTACAACAGAGGAAATGATCAATGCATGTCAGATACCAGAGGCGATTATGAAAAAAATGACAACATCTGCTTTGATAAAGACAATACTATCAAATTCATTTATTTTAGATTTTCAAACATGTAATGATAGTCTATATGCTATGGAGATGTTGGAAAAAAACTTTAATGTGTTTAGAGAACTACAAACACGTACGGATTATATGGATGAATTGAAAATAATGGATGACATAACGAGCATATACGGAGTGAAGTGTGCTAGTAGATTAGAAGCGTCCAATATCTATACAACAAATGCAGATGGATTTGTGTGGTTTAAAGAAAACAAACGAAGGTAACAGAATTAAATAAACAACGAAATTGATTATTGAGAGGAGCTGTATAATATGAAAAAATGTATGTTGGTTTTATTGACAATAAGTGTATTGCTGTTTAGTGGCTGTCAAAAAGAAGAAACGATAACCTATCGAGGAAAAGAGTATAAGAAGTCAGAAGTTACCGAACAAACATGGGATTGGTTACAATTGACGGATGAGGAAAGAATTTATTCATCTTATATTCCGACAGACATAGAGTTTGAATAGAAGAATAATTTAGATTAAATATTGTCAGAAAATGAAGAAAGTGGTAGACTTATTTATGCGTCCTTTTAATGCAAGAAAGGGCGCATAAATTTTTGCTATTATAGGAGATGGGATTATGAGGAAAGAGGAATATTTAGCTGGAATAAAAGATGGAATTCCCATTTGTTTAGGATATTTTTCGGTATCACTTGCGTTTGGATTGACAGCAGTGCTAGCGGGAATGCCTGTGTGGGCTGCAGTAGTGATATCACTTACAAATTTGACGAGTGCTGGACAATTTGCAGGGGCAAATCTGATGCTGGCTTATGGAAATATGATAGAGATGGCATTTACGATGCTGATTATTAACGCACGTTATTTTTTGATGTCATTGTCGGTGTCTCAGAAGGTAGAGAGTGGTATGAAGATGCGACACCGTCTAGCCATTTCTTATGGAATTACAGATGAGATTTTTGCAGTGTCCATGCAGAGAAAAGAGAAACTTACAACACCTTACATGGCGGGGTTGATCACGACCCCTGTGATTGGCTGGACAATGGGAACTCTCGTAGGTGCAGTGGCATCTACGCTAATGCCAGAGATGTTAGCTAGTGCGCTTGGGATTGCCTTATATGGAATGTTTATTGCCATTATCATTCCACCAGCAAGGGAGCAGAAGAACGTGTTGTTTGCGGTTGTTTTAGCAATTGTTTTCAGTGTGGCATTTCCGTACATACCAGTGCTGAAGCAATTATCAAGTGGTTGGGTGATCATTGTGATCACGATTTTGGTAAGTGCAGTAGCGGCATGGCTGTTTCCAATTGCAGAAGAAAATGAGGAGGTCTAGAGATGAGTACAGGATATATCATTATGAGTATTGCGGTGATGGCACTTGTTACATATTTAATTCGTGTGCTTCCAATGGTGATTTTTCGTAAGAAGATTACGAATGTAGCAGTGCAATCATTTTTATATTACGTGCCATATGCTGTTCTGGCAGCAATGACATTTCCAGCTGTATTTTCCAGCACAGGCTCAACTGCTAGCGGAGTAATTGGATGCATCGTGGCGGTAATACTCGCATATTTTAAGAGGAGTCTTCTAACAGTTGCGATTGGCACATCAGCAGCAGCGTACATTGTTATGTTATTAGGATTTTAAAAGAAAAAGAAGATTTTATCCAATTCACATATTTTGTGTGATTCGGATAAAATCTTCTTTTTTTATTCATTATTTTGTAATGAAAATAGAATTGCGTCAACTCCAGACGTAGTCTTTAAATAGTTTTCTCGGATCTCCTTGAGATGCTGTATTCCTCTCTCTTCAATATGGTAATAGATTCTTGTACGTCTTTTACCAACAAGCTTTGAATATTCGCTAACCATTCCTTCATCCTTTAACTTATATGTTGCTGCATAAACTGTGTTCTGCGAAATAGACAATCGGGAATCAGATGATTTGCGGATTGTTCTAGTAATTTCATAGGCATAACAATCATGATTTTCAAGAATAGAAAGAATTAAGAGATCGGTGATCCCGTTCATAAAATAATTTCGTGTTGCCATAATTTCTCGACCTTTCATTGTTGTATTTATACTATCAAAATTGATTTAAAAAATCAAGATTTTTTCATCTGATACAATGTATAAAAACTTGTAATCACAGTTGAAAATGCAAAGAATGCACCAGTATATGATTTGATAATTAAGTAATAGAAAATCCAAGGAATAAATGAAAGTGTCACTAAGATTTTGAATTTAATAGGGTCTTTGATGTCCATAAAAAGGATGTATGCAGTACATACAATAAATGGAAGATAGCCTAAAGCCCCTTGGTTGTTAAATGCTACTGTCAAAATTCCGGATAAAGCAATCAAAACAATCTTAGCTGGCCATGTTAAAAGGTCTTTGTAGCATAAGTAATTACGAATGCAAGAAAGCACGTTACTGATAGCACCAGGAATAGCACCTAGCAGGAACATGCTGATTGTTTGCATGCCTAACTGTATAGTCTGGAAGATTAAGATTTTGGAACGGCTTTTGAGTGTGCCAGATCCAACTTGCACCAGAGCAGCGGCAAAATCAATTATATTTGCAATAATAATTGTAAGCATAGTAATTTGCTCCTTCTTCTATTTGTTTTTTGTTAACTTCATCTATTATAACAGAGTTTTTGCAAAAAAGGAATTATTTCTTGTATTTTATCATAAAAGATTGTACTGCTTTAACCATTTGGTCAATTTGACGCTGTTCTTCCTCAGATTTTCCTTGCTTCATTATTTTTAAAAGTAAACTGATTTCATCAGAAGTGAAAGAAATTCTTTTTTTGTGTGCATTCGTGATAATTGACATCAGAGCGGCAGCCAAGGCGTTTCCGGATTTTCCTGAAGTCTGTAAGGCTGCTTTCATAAGCAACTCTTTTTTTGCAGAGCTCATAGTTGTTAAGAGTGGATCACTTAACCAATCAATCATGTTTCGGGTTCCTCCTGTTCTGAAAACATTGTCTGATAGAGATCGAACATTTCTTGCTGTTCTGGGGTTAACATGTCCTTCATCATAGACATTGGGTCATCGGATGTTTCTGACATTTCTTGCATCATTTGCATCATGTTTATAATATTCATGGCATTTTCAAATTGCTCGTAAGTATCTTTTGGAAGATAAGAGCTCAGAGATTTGAAAAAATCTTCCGAGGGTTTGCTGCAATTGTAGAAAAAGGAAAGTGTGTGACGCAATTCTAGGAATTTTACATAGATTCCAAGAAAGCGTTGATTGCTTGGAGGTAAATAAGGGATGAGTAATTTCACCAGTTCCAACTGCTTGATAGAAGTGGTGCGATCGAAAGGAGTCATTATGTAGTTGTCATCCGTCATATAATTCACCTCCAGAAATTTGACTATAGGAGTATATGAAAAAGAAAACAAAAATAGAACAGGGTAGTGCGCGTTTAGAGCGCACCACTCGTTCTGAGACTAAAAACTAGTAGCAATCGTTGTTTCCGCAGCCGCAACCAGAACCTAAACCACCACAGCAGAATAAGAGGATAATGATCCAAATACAGCTATTATCAGAGCATCCACATCCACTACGTCCATTATTGTCTCCACCGCAGAAAAGAAGAAGTAAAATAATCCATAAGCATGAGTTGTTTCCGTTGAAAATACCACATCCGCCAGATCTTTCGTTACGGTCGCATCCACAACCACAGTTTGTTGCACTTAAGTCGCTCATATTAAAGCCTCCAAAATGATTTGTTTACAATGTCATCATATGCAAAAAGAGTTCGTTCTGTGAATAAAAAAGATGAGAAATTTTATTGAAATAGTAAGGAAAAAAGGATAATATTGAACTATAGAAAAGAGGCGTGAAATACTGAAAAATAAGATTGCGACATATGTCGTTGAAAGAGAGGGCTGATTAGGTTAGATTAGAGACAGGAGGTCGAAATGAAACTACAGAATATCAAGAACATTGAAGAATTTTTTTCCATCATTGACCAATGTAAAGGAAGAGTAGAATTGGTGACAGGAGAAGGCGACAGACTGAACTTAAAATCAAAATTGTGTCAGGTAGTATCGATGGCACAAGTGTTCTCGAGTGGTGTGATACCAGAGATGGAGATTGTAGCTTATGAGAAAGAAGATGTAGATCGATTAGCATATTTTATAGGAAGTGAAAGGTAAAAGAATATGAGTAGACACGCGTTAAAAGGAAACATTTGTTATAGCAAAGATAAAGATAATATTACAGTGATCGAGAATGGATATGTTGTATGGGAAGATAAAAAATGCTTAGGAGCATTCCAAGAATTACCAGAAGAATATGCAGATGTAACATGTGAAGATATGGGAGATAAGATCATTATCCCAGGACTTGTAGATTTACATGTGCATGCACCACAATATTCTTTCCGTGGTTTAGGAATGGATTTAGAGTTAATTGATTGGCTTAATACACATACATTTGTAGAAGAAGCAAAATACAAAGATATGGATTATGCAGAAAGAGCATATGATATTTTCGTAGAAGACATGTTACACAGTGCAACAACACGTGCTTGTGTGTTCGGAACAATCCATACAGATGCAACTTTATTATTAATGGATAAGCTAGAAAAAGCTGGCGTAGCTGCTTATGTAGGAAAAGTGAACATGGATCGAAATAGTCCGGAATATCTTTGTGAGGAAAATAGTGAAGTTGCAGCAGAAGCAACTGAAAAATGGATTTTATCTTGTGGTGATTATGAAAATGTAAAACCAATCTTAACACCAAGATTTACACCAAGCTGTACAGATGAATTGATGGAACGCTTATCAAAATTACAGAAAAAATATCACTTACCAATGCAATCACATTTGTCTGAAAACCATGGAGAAATTGCTTGGGTAAAAGAATTATGCCCAACAGCAAAATTCTATGGAGATGCTTATAACCAATTTGATATGTTTGGAAATGAATGTCCAACGATCATGGCACACTGTGTACATAGTACAGAGGAAGAAATTGAAATGATGAAGGAACAAAATGTATTTATTGCACATTGCCCAGAGTCAAATACAAACTTATCTTCAGGTGTTGCGCCAATTCGTACATATTTGGAAAAAGGTATGAAAGTAGGACTTGGAAGCGATATTGCAGCAGGGTCAAATTTATCTATCTTTAAAGCAATGGCAATGGCAATCCAATGTTCTAAATTAAAATGGAGATTGGAAGACCAATCATTGACACCATTGAAAGTAGAAGAAGCATTTTACTTAGCAACAAAAGGTGGTGGAGAGTTCTTCGGAAATGTGGGAAGTTTCGAAAAAGGTTATGAATTTGATGCGGTTGTTATGGATGACAGTACATTAAGACATCCACAAGAATTAACTGTTTTAGAACGCTTGGAACGTCTTATCTATTTGGCAGAAGATAGACATATGGTAGATAAATATGTAGCAGGTAAAAAGTTGTCATTAAACTAATGGCAGAAAATGAAAAATGTAATAAACTACGACATGTGTCGTAGTTTAAGGTGTGAGAAAAAAGTATAATTGACCCAAGGGAAAAACAAAAGGAGGCAACATCCAAGTAGGTAAAGAGAGGAACATTTTAAATGGAGACAATACAGCAATTTGTGGAACTGATCAAACGATTAGGGAAAGAAGAATACGATTATCTGAATAAACTGTTTCAAAATTGTCCGATAGAAGTAATTAGAGAGATGCGCTACAAGAAAGTGAGAAAGGGCGAAGCAATCCTTCATGCAGGTGACGCATGTAAGTATGTGTATATTATTATGCAAGGGAAGGCATCTGGATTCGATTTTCAAATGGTAGGAAGCATCTACATGTTTAAGGAATATTATGAAGCAGAGATTTTGGGTGATTTTGAATTGTTCGGTGGTATTCCGAAGTATCGTATTTCAGTAAATGCATTAACAGATTGCGAATTGATCATGATTCCATCAGAGCAGTACCTAAGATGGATGAAGCAGGACATCAATGCATTGTTCCTAAGGACCAGCAAACTGATGAATACATTGACCGATGAGAATGCGAAGGAAAGAAAGTATTCATTCTTGGAATGTAAGGACAGGATGGTCATTTATTTGGTTGGAGCATATGAAAGAAGTGTATCGAAAGGTGTCTTTGTCTTGCATAAGACACAGACGGAACTGGCTGAACGAATAGGATTTAATGTCAGAACCATTCAAAGGAATATCATTTGGCTACAGGAGAATGGGTTTATCCTGGTACAGAAAGGAAAAATTACAATTTCTAAGAGCCAATATGAGAAACTGAAACAGTACATGGAAGAATGTTTGCTGAATGAATAGTTTTCTCACAACCATAAAAATCAAATTTTATTTGTAAGAAAACAGTTGCCCAAAAGCAACAACTCTTACAGGAAAGGACGTAGATAACATGAAATACAAACGTATATTTACAATTGTAATGGACTCTTTAGGAGTAGGAGCACTTCCAGATTCAGAAGAATATGGTGATGTTGGGGTAGATACACTTGGACATATCTCACAACATGTAGATGAATTTCATATTCCAAATCTTCAAAAAATGGGATTAGCAAATCTTCATCCATTAAAACAAGTTGAACCAGTAGAAAATCCAATGGGATACTACGGATATTTAAAAGAAATGAGTCTTGGAAAAGATACAATGACAGGTCACTGGGAAATGATGGGACTTCATATTACAACACCATTTAAGACATTTACAGAAACAGGGTTCCCACAAGAATTATTAGATGAACTTTCAAAGAGAACAGGACGTACGATCATTGGAAATAAGAGCTCAAGCGGTACAGAAATTTTAGATGAATTAGCAGAAGAAGAAATTGCAACAGGGCATATGATCGTATACACATCAGCAGACTCTGTTCTTCAAATTTGTGGTAACGAAGAAACGTTCGGTTTAGATGAATTATATCGTTGCTGTGAAATCGCAAGAGAAATCACAATGAAGGATGAATGGAAAGTTGGCCGTGTTATTGCAAGACCTTATGTGGGAAAGAAAAAAGGCGAATTTAAACGTACAGCAAACAGACATGATTATGCGTTAAAACCATACGGGAAAACAGCTTTAGATGCATTAAAAGCAGCAGATTACGATGTGATTTCTGTAGGTAAGATCTTTGACATCTTTGATGGAGAAGGCTTGACAGAATCAAACAAATCAAAAAGTTCAGTACATGGTATGGAACAAACAATTGAAATCGCTAAGAGAGATTTCGAAGGTTTATGCTATACAAACTTAGTTGACTTTGATGCATTATGGGGACACAGACGTGATGTTGTAGGATACGCAAACGAAATTGAAAAATTCGACGTTAAATTAGGAGAATTATTAGAAGTTCTTCGTGAAGATGACTTATTGATCATCACAGCAGACCACGGTAATGACCCTACATATACAGGTACAGACCATACAAGAGAACATGTTCCATTCTTAGCATACTCACCATCTATGACAGGAAGCGGTATGTTAGAAAAGAAAGAAACATTTGCAGTAATCGGTGCGACAATCGCAGAAAACTTTGGAGTAGAAATGCCAGAAGGTACAATTGGAACTTCTGTATTAGAAAAATTAATTTAATCAATGGAGGGAAACGAAATGAAAAACATTTTGAAAACAGTAGACCACACACTTTTAGGACAAACAGCAACTTGGGCTGACATCAAACAAATTTTAGACGATGCTATGCAATACGAAACAGCATCAGCTTGTATTCCAGCAGCATACGTAAAACGTGCAGCAGAATATGTAGAAGGGAAATTACCAATCTGTACAGTAATCGGTTTTCCAAATGGTTACAACACAACAGCTGTAAAAGTATTTGAAACAAAAGATGCAATCGCAAACGGTGCAGAAGAAATCGATATGGTAATCAACATTGGTGATTTAAAAGATAAAAGATACCAAGAAATCGAAGATGAAATTCGTGCAATTCATGAAGCTTGTAACGGAAAAATCTTAAAAGTTATCATTGAAACATGTCTTTTAACAGAAGAAGAAAAAATTAAAATGTGCGAAATCGTTACAAA
>CAYTRJ010000044.1:0-6819 GCA_964440185.1 uncultured Faecalimonas sp.
AAATATCTAAAGACAAGGTCGAGGTTTGTCCAAACTGCATCGAAGTGCAGGATATAAGGTTATCCGAACAAGAGCGCAAAGCGATGCGTGATAAATATGGTTTGCCACAGGGCAAGAAAATATTTGTTTATGGTGGAAACCTTGGAAAACCTCAAGATGTGCCTTTTATCATCAATTGTCTGAAAAAATGTGCCGATTTGGCAGATGCCTATTTTGTAATCGCAGGAAGTGGTACAGATAGATATTTACTTGAAGAGTATATAGCAGAAGAAAATCCGTCTCATGTGAAGCTTTTTGGACAACTTCCAAAAGACGAATATGACAAGATGATCGCTTGCTGTGATGTTGGGCTACTCTTTATCGATCACCGTTTTACAATCCCCAATTTTCCATCGAGATTACTTTCATATATGCAGGCAAAGCTTCCTGTAATGGCAGTAACGGATGCGTGTACCGATATCGGGGGCATCATTGAAGAAGGCAGTTTTGGATGGCAGTGCAGAAGCAATTCCGTAGATGCGTTTTCAAAAACTGTTGAAATGGCGATATGTGCAGACAGGAAACTGCTTGGAGAAAATGCTTTTTGCTATTTAGAAAATCACTATACGGTAAAGAAATGTTACGAAATTATCTACAAACACATGAAAGAGTGAAAAGAATGAGAGTGTTTCAAATCAATTCGGTTTGTGGGATACGAAGTACCGGAAGAATCTGCACAGACCTGGCTGATATTATAAAAGAAAATGACGGTGAATGCGAAATCGCATATGGGAGAGAGCAGGTGCCGGAAAAATATCAGGGAATTGCCTATCGAATCGGAAGCAACATAGACGTAAGAGGACATGCATTAGCTTCCAGAATTTTTGACAGTGCCGGATTTGGCAGTAAAAAAGCAACAAGGCATCTGATAGAACATATCAGGGAATACAAACCGGACATCATACATTTACATAATGTCCATGGTTACTACATAAATATCGAGATATTGTTTACATATCTTGCAGAAGCAGATATTCCGGTGGTATGGACGTTACATGATTGTTGGGCATTTACCGGACATTGTTCTTATTTTTCCATGGAAGGCTGTGAACGGTGGAAAAAAGGTTGCGGTTGTTGTCCGCAAAAGAAGAAATACCCGACGAGTTATTTTATGGATGCTTCCAGAAAAAATTGGGAACGAAAGAAAGCGCTTTTTACCGGAGTGAAACACATGACGATCGTTACACCATCACAGTGGCTGGCAGATTTGGTAAAAGAATCGTTCCTTGGAAAGTATGAAGTAAAAGTGATACCAAACGGAATCGATCTGTCGGTATTTAAACCGACAGAAAGCAGCTTTCGTGCGGAATACGGCCTGGAAGATAAAAAAATAGTACTTGGAGTTGCATCGACATGGGATAAAAGAAAAGGGTTTGATGATTTTTTGAAATTAGCAGAAAAGGTTGATAACAGGACCTGCATTGTGTTAGTAGGAATCGATAAAAAGCAAAAAGGTGTGCCAGAAAAAAACATGATAGGTATCGGCTGTATAAACGATTCAAAAAAGATGGCTGAAATTTATACTTCTGCCGATATATTGTTTAATCCTACATATGAAGATAATTATCCAACCGTGAATTTAGAAGCACAGGCCTGTGGGACACCGGTGATCACCTATGAAACAGGAGGAAGTTCGGAAAGCGTTGATCAGGATTCTGTGGTTTCAAAAGGGGATACAGATGCTGCTTTTGACAAAATAAGAGAAAGCCATAATTTGAAAATTGTCCCTCCTGCATCTAGAGAAAAACAGTATGGCTGCTATTTAAAACTTTATAAAATGATACGGGACAAGAGAAAATTTGATTAGAGCAAAAAGAGAATCGGGAACCAATTTTGTCTTTGATATAAAGAAATATTTTACCGCGAGGTTAAAATATAAAAGAGAAAGGAAGAAAAAAATGAAACAGTCAAAGATTAAAAAAAAGGCTTTGGCAGGGTTCCTTTGCATGGCTATGCTGATAAGTATGATTCCAACCGGATCAGCAGAAGTATATGCAGAGGAGCTTCAGCCAGAGACCCACACGGTGTTTAAGAACACTGAATCGACACTTGCACCTGGTGTAACGCAAAATATAAAATATGCGTCTTCTTCAGATGGTAAGCAGATGGTATATTACATTGCTACGGCAGATATTACCCGTGATGATGTAATTGTCCAGTCATCGTATCTGAACCAGTATGAGAACGGGGAACTTGGTATGGAAAAGCTGACAGAACAGGCAGCGTATGCCAATGAAAAGTACACCGATCCAGAAGATCCTAATTATATCAGCGACTACTATAATGTTGTTGCCGGTGTAAATTCATCGTTTTTTAACATGCAGACAGGGCAGCCTCTGGGAATTACTTATATCGACGGGGTATCTTTTGGTACGACGAAGTATGATAATTTTTTTGCTATTTTGAAAGACGGAAAAACTGCCGTTATCGATTATGCGGAAAATTTAATTAACTATGTTGACACAAATGGAGAAAGCACCATCTGGCAGGCAGCTGCAGGGTCTCAATGGTTAGTGAGAGATGGAAAAGATGTAACAGCAAATGCTTCCGGCAATTACGATACGACTCGTCATTCCCGGACTTGTGTCGGAGTGACTGCGGAGGGGAAAGTTGTCCTTATGGTACTGGATGGTCGTCAAGAGCCGTTCTCTTGTGGCGGTTCTATGCATGAACTGGCACAGATCATGTTAGAAGCAGGATGTGTCGATGCAATCAATCTGGATGGCGGCGGTTCCACGACATTTATCTCAAAACCAGAAGGAGAAGATGAACTGGAGGTAATTAACCGTCCTTCTGACGGCTCGGAGCGTTCGATTTCTGCCGGCATTATTATCGCATCTACGGCGTTACCTTCCAATACGTTTGACCATGTTGCATTCAAGGTAGAGGATGAATATGTTACTCCGGGTACTTCTACAAGCGTGACGGTTACAGGGGTTTCTCCGGCGGGGACTTCGGCGCAGCTTCCGGATGGAATTACATATAGCGTGCTCAATGGTACTTATGAGAATGGCATTCTTACGGCAAAGGCAGAAGGGGATGTTGTACTTACTGCTAAGTATGACGGAAAGACAGTAGGGACACTTACCATTAAAGCAGTTATTCCGGAGAAAATTGTATTTTCGTCAGAGACGGTCAATGTTCCGTATGGGGAGACTGTAACGCTTGAAATGAAAGCAACATACGGAGTGAATACGGTAAAGACAAAGGCGGGAGACTTTTTGCTCACGCTTGGGAATACTTCAGCAGGTACGTTGCGCGGTCTGCAGTTTACTGCCTGTGAGGAAGGTGCAGGAGCAGATTCCAGTAAAGTAACCGCGGTATTTAATGGACATTCCGAGATTACCGCCGAGGCAACAATTAAAATGGGAAAAGCTTCCGTAGTGTTATGGGATTTTGAAGATGGAGATATTTCTGACTGGGTGCGTCAGAATAAATCCCAATATAATTATATTCTCACTCCGGGCACGACCTCATTATCTTCGAAAGAAGACGGAGGAATCGTTCATAGCGGAGACTATGCGCTGAAGTTTAATATGGATTTTTCTGTATCTACAGAAGGCGGATTTATATCAGGACAGCTAGGCCTGAATAACGAAGAAGTGATTGACCTTGGCGGGGCAACTTCTTTTGGCATGTGGCTCTACGTGCCGTTTGAGGCAAAGGCACTGAATGGACGTATCTACATGAGAAAAGTGACTGAGCGGAATGAAGATGGATCCATTAAATCTTATAATACAAAAGATAATACTACGGATGCCACAATGGATGGTGATGGTAATTGGAACGTTGGATTTGTGACACAGTTTGAAGAATCCGGCTGGCATTATATTTCCTTCGATCTGACTACTAATGGAGAGTTGGGATATTGCATTCCTACAAACGGAGTAGTTTTGGATATCTATGTTAATGACAGAGATAATGAGAATTATAATTATGACCATTTGGAGTATAGTTCACTGAACCAGAATGTAGTTATGTATGTGGATGATGTTACCATAGACTATTCCTCTGTAGTAGAAGACAGAGAAGCTCCAATCTTTACCGAAATAAAGTATGCCGATGTTATGATGGCAGATGCGACAACATTAGAAAAGGATGCAACTCTTTCCGGAAATATACTCAGTTTTATAGCTGAAGTAAAGGAGAATACGAAAAAAGCAAATGCTACCGGCCTTGATGCGTCAACAGCAAAGGCATATATCGATGGTGTTCAGACAGCAATTACTTTTGACGGAAGTAAGATTGCGGTTTCTGATGTCATTCTAGGAAATGGAAAACATACCATCAAATTTTCAATCTGCGATAAGCAGGGCAATTATGCATCGGTTATCCGTACCTTTACGGTAAAAGCGGAAGATAATGATATTCCAACAATCCATTTGGAAGCACATGATGAAACATTGGATAAGATACTTCTTGGTTCGCTTTATTATGTTGACATTGTTGCGACAAATGTTGAAAAAGTAACGAGTGTTGTTGTGGATTTAGATCTTAATAACATCAGCCATTGGGAACTTGATCACATGGAAGTAGCCGATGGATTTACGGCAGTTTATGACATTATTGATAGTGATGAGAATATTGCACGTTTGACTATTACAAAGACAGGAACAAGCAATGATACAGGAAAACTTGCTCTGGTTTCCATGCCAATCCGTACGTGGGAACTGCCTTGTCTTGTTGCAGATTATGGATCTAACAAAGGCAAGCATATGACTTATGAGATTTTCAAGAATAGTAGTGAAACATGGCCTATTGATATCAGCGTTTCTGTAATTTCCGGTATTCTCAATGGGGATACTACTTTCGCAGGTGACACTGTTCAGGTGGATACGGAGTCTTATGTTTGGGATAACGCAACCAAGCCGGCAGACTATGCAACCTGGAACGGAGGCCATGACCACAGACCTGAGACGAAGACATATTATTCCGAAGGCTCTACCAATCATGTGGATGCGGTTGCGTTGAAAGATAAAGATGCAACATGTACCGAAGACGGATATACGGGTAGAACATATTGTGAGGTATGTCATTCTGTAGTTGATTGGGGAACAACGCTCGAAGCAACAGGACACAAATATACATTTACGGAAGGTGTATTAAAGTGTAACTGCGGAGAAAAATTCAGTGGCGAATGGACAGACGGGAAACTTTATAAAAACGGAATTGTTATTGAAGACGGTTGGAATGGAGATTCTTATTATATTGATGGATTAAAGTTGACCGGACTTCAGAACATTGACGGGTATTATTATGATTTTGGAACGAATGGCATATGTAAAAATAAGGCAAAATACGACGGCTTTTTCTATGATAAAGATGTAAAAGCATACCGCTATTTTACTGCAGGCTTAATGGCAACAGGAGAGGTAACAATTTATCCAAGAGCATATTTTTTTGATGCAGAAGGAATTGCGATCAGCGGTAATCAAAATATATTAGGTTACACCTGTTCGTTTAGTGAAAAGGGAGAATTCCTTTCTTCAAGTGACAGTTCGGTTGTTGATGCAGGATTTTGTGGAACCAACATTATGTATGTTCTGTTGGACAACGGCCTTTTAAAAGTCGGAGGTCAAGGAGAAATGCGGGATTATACATCCAATGGGATATATCCTGCATGGATTATTAAAAATGAAATGTCTGCAGTGACTTCCATAGAAATCGGAAAAGACATTACAGCAATTGGAAAATATGGTTTTTACAGAAATGGATATGTTCATACCGTGACGTTTGAAGAAGGCTCCGCACTCAAGACAGTCGGCTATGGCGCATTTGCTAAAAACTGGCGTCTGGTGGGAATTACATTTCCTGCAAGTGTTGAGAAATTAGAAGATTATGCGGTATATTCCTGCGGTGCATTAAAGTATATCAATTTTGAAGAAGGAAGCAAACTTGAAACAATCGGATTCCGTGCTTTTTCGGATGATCATGGTTTGGAAACAGTTTATATTCCGGATTCCGTAACTGATATTGGAAGATTTGTGTTTGAAAAAGCCAGTTCCGATGTTATTTTAAGTGTCGTTAAAGATTCGTATGCGTATTACTATGCAATTGAGAATAATATGCTGTATGAAGAAAGAGAAGGGAAAGTTTATCCGATAGGAAGTGGAACATTAGACGACAATATCAGTTGGGTTATATATCCAAATGGAACGCTTTCTATTGATGGCGATGGAGATATTGCAAACTTTACAAGCCATACACAACAACCGTGGGCATCTTACCGTCATCTGATAGAAAAGATCGTGATCGGGAAGGATATCACTTCGATTGGAGATTACGCATTTGCGTACACACCAAATGTTACTGCAATTGAATTTGAAGAAGGAAGCAGCCTTACAACGATAGGATCACTTGCATTCAGAAACTGTGCAAAGGTAACAGACATTGTATTACCGGACAGCGTTGAGATCATCAAGGGATATGCGTTTGATGACTGTTATGAATTGGAGACATTTTATATGTCGCAGAATGTAAGCAATATTAAGAATACGGCATTCGGCGATTGCAGCAAGATGGTAATGAGTGTAGCAAAAGGAACCTATGGAGAAGAGTTTGCGAAAGCAAACGGAATCAATTATACGGTGCGTGATTTTGCAGATATTCCTCTTGTGAGCGGAAGCTGTGGAACGGATGCTGAGTGGAGTTTCTATGGAAATGGTGTATTGAAGATCAGTGGCAGCGGTGCAGTTGCAAATCTTATAAGCCATGTGCAGCAGCCATGGGCATCTTACCGTCATCTGATAGAAAAGATCGTGATCGGGAAGGATATCACTT
>CAYTRJ010000044.1:6919-13209 GCA_964440185.1 uncultured Faecalimonas sp.
AAGCAATATTAAGAATACGGCATTCGGCGATTGCAGCAAGATGGTAATGAGTGTAACAGAAGGTACTTATGGTGAAGAATTTGCGAAAGCAAATAATATTGAGCATACCATAAGATAAGTCAATAGTTTTTTTTTGGGGGGGCGGCCACACCCGTAAGTGTGGTCTGCCCCTTTTTGTATAGGTGATATAAATGAAAATACTGTACTTTGGTACTGTGTGTGAGTTGAATCATTATTTTGAGTTTTTGGAAGGATGCAAGCGTGTTCCAAGTGTAGCATCCGTTGTATTTGAATCAGCGCTGTTAGAAGGATTTTTCCAAAATGATATCGAAGTGGAAGTACATAGCTATCCGATGATTCCAACGTATCCACATTGCAGACAGATACATTTTGGAAAAAACTATGAAAAGCTGCCGTGTGGTTATTCCAATAGGTGGTTAAACACACTGAATCTGCCTCTGCTCAAGCAGATTTCCAGAAAAAAGGATGCCGAAAAAGTTTTAAAACACTGGCTTGAAGAAAATGCAGAAGACGGTGTGATCATGACGTATTCGATTCCGCCATTTTTGATCAAAAGTATTCTAAAATATGCGAAAAGGTATTCGGTAAAAGTAGTTCCGGTCATAACAGATCTGTTACGGGATATGTATGTAAATGAAAAAGAAAACAGGATTGTGAAAATGATAAAAAACTGTTATTTGAAACCAGCGATGAAAATGCAGGACAAGTGTGACGGATATGTTTATCTTACAGAGGCCATGAAGGAAGTAGTTGCACCGGATAAACCATATATGGTTATGGAAGGAATAGCAGATATTAATGGAATGTGCCGTAATAAAGAAGAGAAATCCTGTCCAAAAGCTGTCATGTATGCAGGAGTTTTGCACGAAAAATATGGCATATTAAATTTACTGGATGCATTTGAAATGCTGGATGACAAACAAACGGAATTATGGCTTTTTGGAACCGGAACTGCAGAAGAAGAAGTGAAAGAACGAGCAAAGAAAAATCAAAGAATAAAATATTTTGGGGTCATTCCACGTGAAAATGTATTGGAATATGAGAAAAAAGCAACACTTTTAGTTAATCCGAGGGATTCGAAAGAAACATTTACCAAATACAGTTTTCCGTCAAAGATGATTGAGTATATGTTATCCGGAACAGCTATGCTGACGGTGCGTCTGGAAGGGATTCCGAAAGAATATTACGATTATGTTTTTGCTTCAGAAGATAATAGTGCGGAATGTCTTAGAGAAGCTTTATATAATGCCTTGCAATATAGGAATGAAGAATTAGAGAATATCGGGAAGCGGGCCAGACAGTATGTTATCGAGATGAAAGGGGCAAAGAAACAGACAGAAAGGATACTTCACTTTATTAATGATCTTTGAGAAAGATACATTAGTTTATAAAACAACAACTGGAAGGAATACCATAAATGGCAGAGTTTATAGGCAAAGAACTTATAAGGAATGTAAGCTCCAATGTTTTATATAAGAAGATAGACGGAACTGAAATTGCATGGAGAAATTTAAGTATTTCCCATGCTGACATGGTTTATTTTTATTTATCCACAAATCCGATTATTTATATCGAACGAGGAACAGAACATTATTATTTTAGGGAATGCATGAAGGTACTTCCGAAGAAAGAGTATGTATTACAAGGGGTAGAACGCTTTTTCTTATTTATTAATGATAATGATTATAAACGTATGGGGTTTGTTCAAAAATTGCCGATACAAACAAATTTTGCAGCAAGTCTTATCGAATCATTTAAAAAATATATTTCAGGGTTATGTTCACAGGAACACTTTATAAACAGCATGTTGAATGTGGATAAAGCAATGAAGCGAATGAACTATTCTATATGGTCAGATGCTGAAAAAATATCTGCTGATTCAATTCAAAAATTGGGACTGACAGATTTTGAGGAAAAATATTTAGATATTACAATCTGTTTTTTATGGCAGATGCGTTCTTATGCCGGGATGCGAAGAAATATGTACTACGTGCGGGATAATGAGCATTCATATTTTGCTGCAGTGCGTATGATGGCAACGAAAGTTATTGCGGAAGAAATGCAGCTTCAAGACGTGGTTGTATGCCCTCAATGGTGTCATTTAAAGGTTGACGATATTGAATTGTATGGAGTTTTGTGCAATTCAGCAGATGGTATTAGGGCATTGGACGAAAAAATTTCCCCATCGGTGAAGTTACAACAAAAGCTAACGGAATTACATATACTTGATTTGATATGCTTCCAGCAGGATCATGGACCGAATAATTACAATATATGTTACTCGGATAATTCCGTTTCTGTGTGTGCTTTTGACAATGATAATCCGAATACATTTTTCCCTATTGGACGGATTGATCTGTGCCTTGCAGGATGCAATTCTGTATTCAATAAGAAAGGGAGGATGAATCGGACTTATTTTAGTTATGAGCTAGCAGAAAAAATCATACAGACGGACGAAAAAGAGTTGTGTATCCGGATGAAACCATTTTTAAATTTCGTACAGCGTTATTTCGTAATTTTGCGATTAAGAAAAATGAAAGAGTGTGTAAAAAAAGCTGGTACGGGAAACGCTTTGATCAGAGAAAGCGAATGGACAGAAGAATATTTGACAGAAGAATTAACAGGGAAATACGGAGAAACCTATCTGACCAAGTTGCTGAATCTTGCGCATTCGTAAGCGGATAGGAGACATTGAGGAATATATATGACAGGGAAAAAGAGTAGAATAGAAGAATTTATAATCATTAGTCTGTTATTTTTAGCTGCAATGAATTTTCAAGCGAAATTTTTCTATTTCATATTTGCGGCATTTGGTGTTTTTACATTTTCAAAATCAAAACTTAAAATTACTGACGCTGTGATACCGTATATATTGTTGGGATTACTTATGGGAATTTATAATACAGACGAGGGTATACTGTCCGTCTTGCGTTGTTTTACATATGCGTTGTGTTTTATTTTAGGAAGCAATTTTTTTTCGGATAGATTAAGGGATAATGTAGAGAATAATTTTTTGCAATCAACAGAGAAAGCATATAGAGTTTTAAGGGTACTTTGCTGGGGACCATTTGTACATTTTATGTTGAATTTTTTTTACAATTTTAATGGGACAATGGGAAGAAACACAAATGACATCTGGACCGGTGAGAGACTCTCAGCTACGATTCAGGCTGCACTTGCATGCATGATGACCGGACTTTGTATTTCCATGATCATTAGTGCGAAAAGCATAGTTTTACGTGCTATCTATGTAATGGCTATTATTGGGGTTTTGATGTATAACCTGGTTTTATCAGGAAGAACATTGCCTTTACTGACGCTTGTAATTCTGATAATAGGACTACTGTATTTTTATAGACATGAAGAAGTGTTATCAAACAAAATCAAGACTACATGGATAGTTGCTTTCATTTTAGTAACAGCTGCTTTGGCATTTATATTGAATATTGCTGATATCCGGGATTATGTTATGGATTCTAATTTGTTTGATCGTCTGCAAAATGATATAGGGGAAGTCAATTTGATTGGAGGAGAGCGAACTCGAAGAAAATTGCTGTTTTTAAAGAATATGTGGGAATATCCGTTTGGCGGTCTCAATATGAGAGAGCAGTTCGGATATGCACATGATCTTTTATTAGATGCTTATGATGAGTATGGAATTTTATCGCTATTTTTTCTTGTGATTATATTGGCTTCTGGAATAAGTAATCTAGTTTGCTTATGCAAGAATAAGAAAGCTCCTATATTTTTTAAGCTGAGCTTTTTGTGCGTGTATGTTGCGATTTTGTTCGAATTTTGTATTGAACCAATACTGGAAGGAGTTCCATGGATGTTTGCGTGCTATTGTTTGTTAAACGGATGCATTTATGGATTGAATGGCAGGAGTTATAGGGAAAACAACGGAGAGACAGACTATGAGGATTTTGCAGATCAACACATTTTATAAGAGCGGAAGCACAGGAAAAATTGTAAAGGGAATACAAAATAGTTGTCAAGAAAATCAGATAGAATGCCTGGTTGGATATAGATATATGGAAAATAGAGATGATGAGCATGAACCGGCGATAGGAATCAGTTCGTGGCTGGACTGCCGCATTCATGGACGTTTGGCACGGTATACAATGCTAAAAGGCTGTTTTTCTGCTTTTAGGACAATCAGATTTCTTCGAAAAGCAGAAAAGTTTGCTCCGGACATTATTCACCTGCATAATCTGCATGGCAGTTATATCAATATACCACTTTTGTTTCGATATATTAAAAAGAAAAATATTCCAATCGTTTGGACGTTTCATGATTGTTGGCCGTTTACAGGAGGTTGTGCATATTTTGATATGTTTGGATGCGATCAATGGAAAAACGGATGTACCCCATGTAGTATGTACAAAAAAATTTCTTCAAGTAGGTTTGATAGATCCGGGAAAATATGGATTCTAAAGAAATCCTGGTTTGAAAATGTAGAAAATATGATAATAGCGGCACCATCAGAATGGTTGGCTAAATTGGTCAAACAATCATTTTTGAAAGAATATCCTATAAAAGTACTTCCTAACGGTATTGATAAAAAGATTTTTCATCCGACATTTGGAAACGTAAGAGAAAAGTACGGGATAAAGGAAGGAGCGTTTGTTGTACTTGGAGTTGCATTTGATTGGGGGGAGCGGAAAGGACTGGATGTATTTATAGAATTGTCTAAAAGGTTTAACGAACGTTATCAGATTGTTCTTGTGGGAAATATATCGAGTGATTTTCTTCCGTTGCCAAGCAACGTGATACATATTCAAAGAATGGACAATCAAAACGAACTTGCAGAAATTTATACTACAGCAAATGTTTTTGCAAATCCGACAAGGGAAGATAATTATCCTACTGTGAATTTAGAAGCTTTAGCATGCGGAACTCCTGTTGTTACTTTTCAAACGGGAGGAAGTCCAGAGTGTTTGGATGCTTCGTGCGGATCTGTTGTTAAATATAATGATATTGACAGTTTTGAAAAAGAAATAAGATTTATCTGTGAAAAACAACCTTATTTGAGTGAAGACTGCATCAAAAAAGCAGAAGCGTTTGATGAATCAGTATGTTTTTATAAGTATATAGAATTATATCGTGACATTATGGAAAAGCAATCATAGGAGATGAATTTATATGAAAATTGTACATATTTCTCCAAGTGCCCCGTATAACGACTACTGGGGATACCAAGAGAATTTGTTGCCGAAGTATCAAAAAAAATTAGGAAACAGTGTTACGTTGATAACCACATGTTTTACGCATAAAGATGGGAAAATCATCAAGACACCTCAGGCAGATTATATTCTGAACGATGGAGTAAGAGTCATTCGATTGCCTGTTAAAAAATATTTAACGAGATGGCTTACCGGGGTGCACTCTCACATGAATGTACTGTCATATTTAAAACAGATTCAACCGGATTATGTTTTTTTTCACGGATTGGTAAGTACTACTGTATTTGAGGTAATTTGTTATAAGCGAAGGTACAATCCCAAGTGCGTGATCGTTCAAGACAATCATCTTGATTACAATATAGGGCATAAGTCTTCCACATGGAAACAAAAGATTCAACGCACGTTTTTTAGAATGGTAAACAAAAAGTCTGTGAAGTATGTTGATCGGATCTATGGAGTTACACCTTGGAGGAAAACATATGCGGAGGATTACTTTCGGATCCCTCCCGATAAAACAGATGTGTTAATCATGGGGGCGGATGATGAGAAGATTGATTTTGCAAATCGGGATGAGATCAGAAAGAAAATTCGTGATCAATATGGAATTCAACCCGGAGATTTTTTGATTGCAACCGGAGGAAAGCTTGATGCAAAAAAGAAAGTTGAACTTTTAATGCGTGCCGTAGGAAAGTTGTCGGAGACCAAATTGCTTATTTTCGGACAAGTAGATGCGAGTATCGAAGGAGAATTCAGAGAATTACTTAATAAGTATTCCAACATTATTTATGTAGGATGGATTGAGGCGGATAAAGTATATGACTATTTTTTTGCTTCGGATCTGATCTTTTTCCCTGGACAGCATTCTGTTTTGTGGGAACAGGCATGTGCATCGAAGGTTCCGTGTGTTTTTGCCTATTGGGAGGGTATGGAACATGTTAATAACGGAGGAAATGCCGCCCTGTTAAAAGACATTAATCAGGAGAATATTGTGGAATGCATAAAATCTCTGATGTTTACTTCTTATTATGACGAGATGAAGCAAATTGCAAAGTCGGATAAGACAGATATTTATATGTACAGTAAAAT
>CAYTRJ010000045.1:0-13142 GCA_964440185.1 uncultured Faecalimonas sp.
AAGCTAAATAGTAAGTATTTTCTTCATCCTTACATTTGAATTTAGCAATAGCTGTTTTATCTTTAACATCTTTATAGCCTTGTGCAACTTCGTGGCTTGATAAAGGTGTTCCACAGCGTGGGCAGTAAGGTACGATCTTGTAACCTTTGTAAAGAAGACCTTTATCCCAGATTTGTTTTAATGCCCACCATTCAGATTCAATAAAGTTATTATCATATGTGATATATGGATTTTCCATATCTACCCAGAATCCTGCTGTTGAAGAAAATCCTTCCCACATTCCTTTGTATTTCCATACACTATCTTTACAGTGACCGATAAATGGTTCTAATCCATATTCTTCGATTTGTTCTTTTCCATCTAATCCTAAAAATTTTTCTACTTCAAGTTCAACTGGAAGACCATGTGTATCCCAACCTGCTTTTCTTGGTACCATGTACCCTTTCATTGTGCGGTATCTTGGGATCATATCTTTGATAACACGTGTTAAAACATGTCCGATATGTGGTTTCCCGTTGGCTGTTGGTGGTCCATCATAGAATGTATATGTTTCACATTCTTTACGATTTTCCATGCTTTTCTCAAAAATGTTGTTATCTGCCCAAAATTGTTCCGTTTTCTTTTCACGTTCTACAAACTTTAAGTCTGTTGATACTTTTTGATACATAAGATTTCCTCCCTAATTTTATATTCATTCAATACAAAGCAACAAATACATGAACAAAGAGTCTGTCACACAGACTCTCGCGCTTTCGGCGGTCGCTTGCGACGACTTCAATTACGCCGAAATGCGCCTCCTCGCGGAGCATTTTATATAATAGGAAATCAAAATTTCCTAATTATATAAAAAACTCCCATCCTTGTAAAAGGATGAGAGTGTATACTGTCATTTAACCACCTGTTACATCATACTAACATATGCGTTCCTGTTAACGGTGGAAAGCCGTCAGGACTTACTTAGAATTCTCCGTTCAGTGTCTGCAACTCGGAAGTGATATTCAAATATACTCTACTCGCATCGGGCTCTCACCATCCCCAACTCGCTTTGCCTTTCAATTATATCCTACTGTCTTCGTCAAAGTCTTTGCTTTTTAATTACCAGTAATATTATAAAAAGAAACCCTTGTTTCGTCAAGGGTTTCTTTGTTTTTCCAAGCATTATTCAAACTCTTCGAGACGTTTTCTACGCTCTAATTCGCGGCGACGTCTGCGGCGGCGTGCACGTCGACGTTTTTCACGCTGTTTCTTCTGATATAGAGCATAACCAATCAATCCTACAAACGCCAAAAGAACAATTATCAAAAGAACAAGAAGTATCTTCAGAATGATTCCGCCAATCCCGCTATCTGATTTTTCTTCCTTCTTTTCTTCTTGCTTAGTTTCTATTTTTTCTATACCAAACAATTCATTGTACGCATCCTCTGTCATAACAGCCTCTACTGTTCCGACCTCTTGACCTTCGTATGTATAAACAAATTCGCTTGTCCAATCGCCTTTCCCTGTTGGCATGTTGATCTCACATTGCAACTGTTCAAAAGTGACTCCATTTGGAAGCATCACATAAGAGTTCGTTGCTACTGATTCGTATTTTTCACTGTCTAGCATATCAAGTGACACTGGCGTTTTTGTAAAATTTTCAAAGCCATACTCCAACATAGCTCGTGTATCTACATACGCATTATTTCCACCACCATGAGTACGCATAACAACAGCTACTAAATTCACATCATCTTTTGTCGCATAGGTAACTAATGTCGTAAGCGCCGCATCTGTATATCCTGTTTTGCCACCTACGCAGTATTCGTAATAGCGACTATCATTTTTGCGAAGCATCTTGTGATGCTGTTGGAAGGTTCGTGTCTCTTCTGTCAAATTTGTTGCTTCAATTGTATATTGATTTGTACTTGTAATTTTACGAAATGTTTCATTTTGGAATGCAGCTGCACTGATCAATGCCATATCATAAACTGTTGTATAATGTTCTTCATCATGCATTCCATTTGTGTTTGTAAAATTAGAATTCAATCCACCTAATGCTGTTGTTTTTTCATTCATCAAACGAATAAAATTATCATATCCGCCTTCTGTATTGCTCCCAACTGCATGAGAAACTTCATTTGCAGATGCAAGCAACACTGCATAAAGCGCATCTTCCATCGAAATTTCTTCCCCAACTTTCATACCAATATGGGCATAATTGGAATACAAAATATCAATATCTTCTTGAGAAAATTGTACGGTATCTGTCAATTCATTATTTTCCAATGCTACTAACGCAGTTAATATTTTTGTGATACTAGCCGGATAGTGTTGATCATGTATATTCTTCGCATAAAGGATCGCACCACTATCTATATCCATTACAATTCCCGACTCACTATAAATATGTGGTCCTGCTGCCCATCCTTCGATTGCATTTGACTGCACTGCTTGATTATACACACTTTCAATCTCAGTTGATGGAACAGAAACCACATTTGCCGCCTGTACAACCAGACTTCCAATCAACGTCCAAGCCAAAGCAATCCCTGTAACTAATTTTTTTACTTTCATCTATAAACCTCTTTTATTTTCTTACTAGTTTCTTATTCATATTTAATTTCTTGTAAATACAATCCTTTTGGATCACATGGTACACTTACAGGTTTTGTTCCTCCGAAAATTGCATCGATATCTGATATTTGACGTTCTCCCAATCCAATATCTAATAATGTACCAATAATAAGTCTCGCCATATTATGTAAGAAATCATCTGCATGGATTGTAATCTGAATTTCTTCTCCATCATCATAAATATCAATCGCATAAATTTCTCGAATCGTACTTTTTGATTTTTTCGCAGTGGAAAAGTTCTTAAAATTATATTTTCCTACAAATGCTTTTGCAGCCTCTCTCATAATCTTTACATTCGGTGTTTTGAAGGAATGATATGTGTATTTTCGTTCAAATACACTTGGAACCTCACTAATTGCCACACGGTACATATAAATTTTCGATCTTGCATTTAGTTGTGCGTGAAAACGTTCCTGCATCTCTTCTATGTCTGTGACAGCAATATCCATTGGCAAATAACGATTCAAATAACGTTTCATTTCAATTAATGTCATATTGGTTTCTGTCTTAAAATTTACTACTTGTTCATAAGCATGTACTCCCACTTCTGTACGACATCCACAGAACAACTCGATTTCTTCTTTCTCAGTCATTTTTTTAATGACTTCTATCACCTTATTGGATATTGTATTACTGGACTCATCTTTCCCCAATCTTGTCCAGCCTTGATAACGGCTCCCATCATATTCTAATGTTAATTTTATATTTCTCAATTCCAAATCCTCCATCATATCCTCAGTCTGTCATACAGTATAACATATCAAGCGTTTCTTTTCAAAAATATGACATAAAACTATATAATAAATTGAACCCCATTCTATAAATAGGCAAAAAAATTTCCAGTAAGGTTCCCCCTACTGGAAATTTTCATCTTATTTTATTGTTCACATTTCTTTTTTCTGTATACACAAACCATTGCTGCTGCGCATGCCATCATGAACATGTAGATCATTACGTTGTTTGTATCTCCTGTTGGTGCAGAAGATTGATCTTTGTTTGTAGTTCCTGTACTGTTTCCTCCAGTTTGGTTTCCTGAATTGCCAGTTCCAGTACCATTTGTTGTACCATCTCCACCTGTTGGATTGTCCACATCTGGTGTTGATGCTGATTCTTCTTTACCACATACTGTACAAACACCATCTTTATAATCATGTCCTGTTGCTTTTACAACTGAATCAATTGTGTAATATCCACATTTTTCACAGATATGAATTGTATATCCATCTTCTGTACATGTTGGATCAAATGTAAGTGCTAAATCACCATGTTCACAATCTCCATAGTTTTCTGCACTGTATGTACCGTTGATCATGTGTGCATTTGTGTCTACATATAAGTAACCATGATTTTGTGCAGCTTCTTCTTTTAATACTGCGATTTGACCTTCATTATCTGCAATTGTATTGCTGTATAATTTGTCTGTATCATTCCATGCTTTGAATGGAGTATCAGAAGTTGCGATGTATTCATTTGTTGCTACTTTCACAGTTGCAGTTGCATAATCGCCTACCCATTTTCCATTTTCATAGATAAGAGTTCCATCTGATAATACTAACGCTGTTACAGTTGTTCCTGTATAGTAACAATCAATACCTGACATGCGAAGTCCTAAAGCAGAACCGCTTCCAATCATATATTCCATAACTGTAAGTAAGTCTGCATATGTAATTTCATATCCATAAATAATATTACAGAATGGAGAAATTGTATAAATATCTCCTGCTGTGATATAACGTACATCAGCACCTTCTTCTAATGCAAATTCTGTACGAATACCACCATTATTTGTTAATCCTACTTGAGCGCCTACGGCACGTGCCATTTGTGATGTTAACCAGTTACCAGCTGCTGAAGAATAAACATTTTCTCCAATTGCTGCTTTTGATACATCAGATGTGATATAACCAATTTTTTCGTTCATAACATCTGATACATTTTCAACAGAAGCTTTTGAAAGCGCAACGATATCTTGGTCTAGATCTTCTGCATTTTCTTCTGTGTCATAAAGTTTTGCTTTATCATTTGTTACAGAAATTGTTTTTGGAGAAACAACTGTAACACCCGTTACTTTATCGCTTCCTTCTTCTGTTTGGAATACAAGTTCTGCATAACCATATGTTGCTGCTTGGTTAGAAGGTTCTACATAAGCAACACCATTTGTTTTTCCGCTTTGTGCTGAATGGCTATGTCCACCACAAACAAGATCGATTACAGAATTTTTGCTTAAGTTTCCTACTACTTGTCCTGCGTCTGCATGGCAAAGTGCAACTGTTGCATCACATCCCATTTCTGTTTCAAGGTAAGATGCAAGTTTTTCAAGTTCTTCGTAGTTTTCATCTACTGTGAATCCACGTCCTGTGAATTGTGCTGCCATAATGTCAGCTGAGTAATCGTCAACAAATCCGATCACACCAATTTTTACTTTGATTGCATTTCCTTCTTCATCAACTGCATCTTTTTCTAAGATAACATAATCATGTGCAAATTCTACTTTTTTGCCATCTTTGTAAAGGTTTGAAGCAATTACAGGGATTTCACTGTCGCCTTCATATTCACCAACTGAATATGAGCTCATTGTTCCATCTGCATCAATAACTGTTTCATATCCCCAGTCAAATTCATGATTTCCAATAGATACTGCATCGTATTTCATTAAATCATATGCAGCTGTCATAGGTTCACCGTCTTGAAGATTTGAAATTACATTTCCTTGATAAATATCACCACTATCGATTAAAACTACATTGTCTTCTTCGTAAAGAGCACGTGCGTCATTTACTTTATCTGCAATGTAAGCCAAACGATATTGGTATGTATCTTCATTTCCTGAAGAGCTGTCTAATAAATAACCATGTACGTCTGAAGTTTCAAATAATGATACTGAGTATCCTTCTACTTCTGTTTCGTCAGCACTTGCTACTGCTCCCACTTTGTAAAGTGTGAATGTGTAAAGTGCTGTGTTAGTGCTCATTGTATATGTTGTAAATCCACTATAGAATTCAATATATTGTTCATGTGCTCCAACGTTACGGATATAATAATATCCATCTTCTGTTTCTTCTAATTCCCAAAGACCATTATCTGTAAGTTCTTCCTTGTATGTTAAGCCTTTGCTGTATGTTAAATATCCATCGCTTGTTGAGAATGTATATTTACCATCTTCTGTCACACCTACTTTGAATACTGTTGCTCCATCTTCAGGTGCAACTACAGAGCTTCCGCTATCTGTTCCAACTACACTTGCATTCACTGCTGAAAGTTTATTTCCACTTACTGGACCAAGTACTGTTTCTCCGTTGTTGTAGTAAATAACAAGATTGTCACCATCTTTAATCTTATCTGCTTTTACTTGTGCTCCTGATGTTTTCACATCATAGAAGCTCATTCCATATGGATCTCCACCACCTGATAAACCATATGTAGTAAATTTACCATAGTAGTATTCAATATATTGTGCACTGTATCCGCCATATGTTGCATTTACGTTTTTAATATAGAATACGCCTTCTTCTTCTGTTTCTACAAGTTCCCAAAGACCATATTCATTTAATTCTGTTTCGTAACCAAGGCCACTTCCTGTTGATTTCGATGTTAAGTAGCCAAGTTCTGTTTTGAAAGTATAGTAACCTTCTTCTGTTACACCTACTGTGTAAAGTGCTGTTCCTGCTTCAGCATAGATTGTTCCATCTACATTTGATGCACCTGCTGCTGAAAGTGTTGGTGTGCTTTCGCTGTAATATTCTGTACTGATTGTGTTTTCATTTGCTACGTTTACCATCATAACTTGAGCACCATCAGTTAATTCATCTACACGTGTTCCCACATATGCAGTGTTATCAGATACTGTTACATCTGTTGGAATGTCACCTTTCCATGTGATATTCCATGTACAGATACCTTCACCGTTCTTGTCAGCTTCTGCACTGCCGTAAACACCACCATATTGTTCTGTCATTTTTCCTACATATGTTGCAATCAAGTCTTGTACATATCCGCCACCTAAGTCATCTGTTTGTGACCAGATTGCTTCATTTGTAGAGTATTTAGCCATAATTTTATTTGCTGTATTTCCAATATGATAATTGTTAATACCAAAGATGTATACTTCATCTTCACTAAATGCTTTTCCATTTGAGAAACCTGAAATATTTACACGATTGCCAACTTCTGCTGACATATCGATTTCATAATTTAATCCGTAGAATACAGGGAATGTAAAGTTTGCGTTGTAATCTCCTGTATCTGAAATGATCACTTCACCATTTTTTACTTTTGCTGTGATACGATCTGATGCGTTATATTCAATGAATTCTTTGATTTCTGCACCTGTTAATGTAACAATGTATAATGAATTGTCATATTTGTAGAAACCATAGATTCCCTTCATTGATAAATCACTATCTCCTGTTGAAGGTAATGGATTTGATGTTACAACTGATGTACATGTCAAATCGACTACTAATTTGTTATCTACTAATGCATCTGCATCAAGTTGTTTCTTTGTGTCGTTACCATAAATTTCACGTAATTTTGCATTCAATTCATCAACAGATGCATATTTTTCATTTAAGTAATATCCACCTTCTGAAATTTGTGCACGGTTGATCAAATCGACTGTGTCTGTTTGTTCTAAGTAATATTTATTGTTTGAGTTTTTCTCTCCGTCCCAGTTTAAAAGTTTACCAACAGCTGTATTTACATATTCTTTTGCTGTATCTACATATGGTTTGATAATTTCTTTTAAGCTGCTGTCTTTTTCATAAACAGATAAATCAAGGTTTTTGCTTGATTCAAGTGAAATTGTTGTTTCTGCTGTTTCTTCGCTTAAGTCTTGTGTTACAACGTCATCTAAAGAAACGCTTGCTTCACCAGTTGCTTTATTCACTGATACATTCCATACAGAAGCTGTTAATTGTGTACCGCCACCGTTTACAACTAATACATCTTCACCAGCTTTATTTTTGTATGTATTGTTAGAGTAAGATGTATTATGGTCATGACCAGAAATTACCATATCAATACCTGTTGTATTTGTGATAATACGACGTACTTGGTTTTCTGTGTTTGCACCAAATGTTAATGTATCTGTTGCATTTTTTTCGCTTTCAAGAGCACCATGGTAGCATACTAATACGAAATCAGGATCGATTCCATCTGCTTCCCATTCTTTTTGTACTTTTTCCACTTCGTAAGATAAATCCATCGATGTATTTTCTGGAGATGCAAAAATCATACCTGGATAGTTGTCTGATACGTCCCATCTTGTACAGTCTGTATTTTCAAGACCGATAATACCGATTTGTACTTTTTGACCTTCTACTTCAACTTCTTTAAGAAGATATGGTTGAAATACACGTTCTCCAGTTTTTTCATAATAAAGGTTCGCACATACTGTCGCTACCCCTTCTTTAGCCAAGTATGCATAGATATCACTCATTGTTGCCCATGGATAGTTAAATTCATGGTTCCCAAGAATCGCAGCATCATAGTTCATATATGCTAACGCTTTTGCTAATGGGTTGATGTCTGTTGTTTTTCCTTGTGTGTATTGACTGATGTTATATGAAGAAATTGGAGTTCCTTGGTATAAATCCCCATTATCTAATAAGATAACATTATCTTCTCCATATGCATCACGATATTCGCTCACGGCTGTGGATGCATTTAATAAACTGTTATTTACAGTTGTGTCATTCAGAATGTTTTCATCCCAAACTTTACCATGAACATCAGTAGTGGACATGATTACAAATTGTCCATCTGCTAGATTCGATGTACCTTCTGATTCTGCTGCAAGTGCATTCACTGGCAACATAGACAGGCACATGCACATAGCTAACATACTAGCTAAGATTTTCTTACCTAATCTTTTCATTGTAAAACCTCCCTAAATTTTGTTAATAAATCATTACATATATTAACATATTTTTACAGGACTGTTGTCCTTTTTTCAAATTTAGTTTCTATTTTTATTATTTTTTACTATTTTGACTAGGTATTTTTGTGCATTTTAACCATACATTTTGTTTTTCCCTTACCGGCAACATGGTAATCGCACCTGTCGGACATACTTGTTTGCATTTTCCACATCTGATGCATTCCAAGCTATTGGCTTGTACCACTGGATCACATCCCATATCACACTCTTTTGTGCAAGCTCCACAGCCAATACATTTTTCCCGATCCACACAATATCGAAGTACCGAAATTGGATTGAATACGGAGTAAACTGCTCCAAGTGGACAAATATATTTGCAAAATGGACGATATATTAATATAGAAAGAAAAATGATAATAACCAAAATCACCATTTTCCATGTATAAAGCCATCCTAATGCACCACGCATACTTTTATTTAACAGTATAAGTGGAATACCACCTTCTAATGTACCTACTGGACAAATTAATTTACAAAAGTAAGGTGCACCTTGTCCTAATAAATCTACTAAAACCATCGGCATAATGATCACGAAAATAACTAAAATTACATACTTTAATTTTCGTAACCATTTATCTGCTTTAAAATTCTTTATCTTCTTCGGAAACGGAATCTTATGCAGTAAATCTTGAATCAGTCCAAAAGGACATAGCCACCCGCAAACAAATCGTCCAAACAGCGCCCCAACAAACATAAGAAATCCTGCAACATAAAAAGCAAATTTGAAATTCCAATCTCCAATTACGGCTTGCATCGCACCAATAGGACAGCTTCCCAACGCCCCTGGGCAAGAGTAACAGTTCATCCCAGGTACACAAAGATTCTTTAATTTCCCTTTATATATTTTCCCTTGTGCATAGCCAATAACGTAACTATTTGTTAACAAAGCCCATAGAGCCTGCATCCGATGACGATGCCATTGTTTTTTATCCAATTCCCACACACTCCAAACATATCTGAATCGCTTTTTTTAGTACAACAGCCATTTCTCCTCGATATGCTCCATATAGCATCAGCACAATCCCCAAAACAGCTATGATCACTCCACACCAACGCGGTAATTCTAAACCTTTCATTCCTTATCACCTTATAAATTTTCAAATACTTGTTCTACGATTTTACTCCATTCTTCCTGTGAACGTGCACCAACATATGGTTCGCTGATAATGTTTCCATCTTTATCTACAAAAAAGCTCTCTGGTACACTTTCAATGCCTGTCAAACGGTTATTCATATTTCCATCGTCTGGAATCAAAAATGGAAATTGTGCACCACTTCGTTCCAAAAGCGCTTGTGCACGTTCCACTGCTCCTTCATCAATTCCAAGTGTCGTTTTAGTATCCAGCACAACTGCAACAACACCTAATTTCATATTTTTCTCCGCATACGCTTGACGAAGTTGCTCTAATTCTGGCATTTCCTCTACGCATGGTGAACACCATGTAGCAAATACATTTACCAATGTCAGATCATTTTCTGCAAATACAGATTCTGTATAGGAATTGCCTAATACATCTTCTGTCGTAAATGTTCCTACATTTGTCACTCCATCCACTCGGTCATCAGAAAATGCTGTATATCCTTGATTTGCATCAAATGTATGCATTTCACTAATAGAAACTTCCATTGCCTTAAATTCTGATATCAGTTCCTGATTCCCTTCAGAATTTGTACTGATATAATATTCATAAGAACCATCTGCACTTTCTCCAATCTTCTCATGCGTATCGCATGCAGTCAATTCATCCAAACGGCTTACCATCTCTTTCTGATACACGCCTAACGAACCAATCTTTTCTAATGCTTCTTCCCATGCAAAAATATCAACAGACATTCCTTCTTCTTCTCTCTCTTCCTGTGTTGTTGCTGAGAAGCGAATCACTGCATAAGAAATTGTGTTTGCATCTGCATAATCTTCTTGTGAAAATGCAAATACTTCTCGGCTATCCAGCTTTTCCAACATCTCTTCTGAAAGCTTTGCTGTCAATCCAAGAAATGGATATTCGTACACCTTCTGAGCTTGTATCCCACAATCAACTGGACGAAATGATACAATATTGTTTTCTTCACTTTCCACAAAATCATCTTGATCTGTTTTCGTTGATGTCGAACAACCTGACAACATAGATACTGCGAGTGACGCAGCAATTAACACTGAACATAGTTTATGTAATTTCATTTTTTTACCTACTTTCCTTTTGTTTGTTGCAGTTTAACATTAAAATGTGAATATTCTATGATTTACTATTGACATTCTAAAATACTCGTCGTATACTTATGCAAGTAAATTGAATATTTATACAGCTTAAATGCATAATTATTACGCAAGGGGGAATTTATATGTTAAAAATGAAAAAAGTTTTACCAATTCTACTTGCAGGAGGTCTCATATTTACTAATACGATGACATCTTCTGCTTGTACAGGTGTCTATGTTGGAAGTTCTGTAAGTGAAAACGGAAGTACTTACATGGGACGTTCAGAAGATATTGGTGACTTATACGGAAAAATTTATGGTGTTGCACAAGCAACTGACTGGGAAGAAGGTGCTATATACGAAGATGCATACGGCTTTTCAATGCCATATCCTAGTCATACATATGCATATACTTATGTAAAAGATACACCTGAATACGGTGAAACCATGAAAGATGCCAATGGAAATTATATCGGTGAAGCATATGCGGAAGCAGGACAAAATGAAATGGGTGTATCTATGTCAGCAACCGTATCAACTTACTACAGTGATGCAGTAAAAGCAGCTGATCCATTAGTAGATACAGGAATCTGTGAAATCTCTATTGGAAGTGTTATCTTAGGCGGCGCAGCTACTGCCAGAGAAGGTGTCGAATTAATGGCAGATATCCTTGATACATACGGTGCTGGAGAATGTAACTCTATCATGATCAGTGATGCAAACGAAACATGGTATCTCGAAATTGTATCTGGTCATCAATACGCTGCAATCAAAATGCCTTCTGATAAGGTATCTATTCAACCAAACATCATGTTACTTGGTGTAATTGATGTAACAGATACAGAGAATGTTATCGTATCTGAAAATCTCGTTTCACTCGCTGAAAAAAATGGTTTCCTCGTAACAGATGAAAATGGAAACATCGATGTTGCAAAATCATATGCCTGTGAAAAATCTGGAAATGGTCAATATTCTAGATATTGGCAAGGTCTCTTCTATGTAAATGAAGAAGCTGCCACTCAACTTGATTATACAACAATCAATAACAAAACAAATTCTGCTGACTTACTTGTAACACCAACTTACAAACTAAGTACTATGGATGTTTTAAATCTATTAGCATATCGTGGAGAAGGATCTGCTAATAATTCAAACGAAAATTCTAATATTTATGCTATCGGAAACAACAGACAAGCAGAATGCCATATTTTTGAAACAAGACAAAATATGCCTGCAACACTTGCTACGATCCAATGGCAAGCAATGGCTGATGCTGAATTTTCAATTTATATCCCTTACTACTCTGCACTTGTTTCCAGCGTTCATGAAAGTTATTCTAATACAGCTGGTAGCTTTGTAGAAGGTTCATTGAACTGGAATTTCCAGATGATCAACCATTTATGTTACAAGAACCGCACTAATTGTGCAGAAAATGTAGCAGCTTACTTTGAAGCATATCAAAAAAGCTTAGTAGAACAGCAAGCCGCTATTGACACAGAAATGTTAAAAATTTACAACTACAACCAAGAACTTGCTGCTGAAAAAGCAACTGCACTCGGTAAAGATATCGCAGCACAAGTGTTAGAAATGTCTACTTCTGTATTGCACGAACTACAAGCATATATTGATGCAGGTGATTTCTCACAAGCATTTGTTCCAACTGCTATGACAGAAAATATCATGCCTGTTTATAGCTTTGAAAATGTTGGTGGAACTGGTTTACCAGAAACAACTGTTCCTGACAAAGATCCAGAAAACACTCCAAGTGACGATCCTACAAATACACCTGACACAGATAATGCAGTAAAAGATAACACACCTACTATTACACCATCTGTTACAGATAAAACAACAGATACAACAACAAATACAGCAACTCCAAAAACAGGAGACACAACAGTCATTACAATATATTTGGCAGCAGCGCTTTTAGCTGTAACAGTTGTCTTTATTCAAATTAAAAAAATGAAACAAGCATAAACTATATAAAAAATAAGCATTTGATTTGTTACAGTCTCATGATCAAATGCTTATTTTTATATATCATCCACAATTTATCAACAAAAAAGAAAAGTTACCAACAGAAAACACATTGTATCTCCACACATTTCCTTGTATTCTAAGTGCATACAAGAAATTTCTGATAATTCTATCATTCTTATACAAATCTTATTTTCGAAAATATTTCTTATGATCATCACTATGAACACTGAAAACCCATTGAAAACACGTCTTTTTCAACCTATAATGAAAGGAGAACTTATGACAAAAAACAAAAGAAATTTAAAAGATTTGAATCTGCTGGATCGTTTTTTATTTGATGAAGCAATGGAAAATCCAGAATATTTCTCAACACACATGGTACCAATCCAGAAGGAGCTTCCCAAGAACTTAT
>CAYTRJ010000046.1:0-13134 GCA_964440185.1 uncultured Faecalimonas sp.
ATGTTAATGTTATTAAAAATGCGGGTAGAAGATATACTGGAATCGGACAAAGAGAAGAATGTGAAATTCCTGATTACTGTTTACCAAACTTACAAATTTGTCGTGATGCACTTATGGAAGCGGTTGCAGAAACAAGTGAAGATTTCATGGACAGATATTTTGCAGGAGAAGAATTCTCTGTAGAAGAAATCCGTGCAGCGATGCGTACAGAAGTAATGGACGGAAGCATTGTACCAGTTGCTATGGGATCTAATATAGAAGCACAAGGTGTTGCAAACCTTTTATCTGATATTGTTCGTTTCTTCCCTAGCCCTGATAAGAAGACTTGTGTGGGTATTAATCGTAAGACAAATGACATTTTTGAAGCAAACTATGATTTTGCAAAATCTAAGAGTGCATACGTATTTAAGACAATGGTGGATCCATTTATCGGTAAATATTCATTCCTTAAAGTTTGCTCAGGTGTATTAAAAGGTGATGATGTTCTTTACAATACAGATGCAGATTCGGAACAAAAACTTGGCAAATTATATACAATGATCGGAAACAAGCCAGTTGAAGTTTCTGAATTACATGCAGGTGATATTGGAGCAGTAGCAAAATTATCGGATGTAAAAACAGGTGATACACTTTCAACAAAGAATACTCAAGTATTATTTGGAAAGACAGAATACTCAAAACCATATACATATATGAAATACACTGTACCAGCAAAAGGGGATGAAGATAAAGTATCTCAAGCACTTGCTAAGATGATGGCAGAAGATGTAACACTCAAAGCTGTAAACGACAGTGAAAACCGCCAATCATTGATCTATGGTATGGGTGATCAACATTTAGAAGTTGTTGTAAGCAAATTGGAAAGCCGCTATAAAGTAAAAGTAGAATTAGAAACACCTAAAGTTGCATTCCGTGAAACAATTAAGAAAAATTCTGATGTGGATACAAAATATAAGAAACAATCAGGTGGTCATGGACAATATGGACATGTTAAGATGAAATTTGAACCATCTGGAGATTTAGAAACACCATATGTATTTGAACAAATCGTAGTTGGTGGTGCAGTTCCAAAGAACTACTTCCCAGCAGTTGAAAAAGGATTACAAGATTCTGTTGTAAAAGGTCCTTTAGCTGGATATCCAGTAGTAGGTGTGAAAGCGGTATTATATGATGGCTCTTACCATCCAGTAGACTCTTCAGAAATGGCATTCAAGACTGCAACAATACAAGCATTTAAGAAAGGCTTCATGGAAGCTTCTCCAGTATTACTTGAACCAATTGCGAATATTAAGGTTACAGTACCTGATGAATATACAGGTGATGTAATGGGTGATTTGAATAAACGTCGTGGAAGAGTTCTTGGTATGACACCATTAAATGGCGGATTACAAATTATTGAAGCTGATATTCCTATGACAGGTGTATTTGGATACTGTACAGTGCTTCGCTCAATGACAGGTGGAAGAGGTACATATGAATATGAATTTGTACGTTATGAACAAGCTCCATCTGATGTGCAAGAAAAAGAAATCGCAAAACGCGCAAATGAAGAATAAAAATAAGATTCAGTTAAGAGGGAGAGTCATAATGGCTCTTCCTCTTGTTTCTTTGTATAAAAAGTGCTATAATGCGCCATGTTAAGAATAGACTTATTTTTAGAGGTAATGAGAATGAGAATAGTAATTATTGGGGACGGAAAAGTAGGCTCCAAATTAGCAAAACAATTATCAGAGGATGACTATGACGTCGTTTTGATTGATAACAATGCAGTGAAATTAAAAGAAGCTATCAATAACTTAGATGTTATCTGTATTCCGGGAGATGGGGTAAGTGCGGAAGTACAGAAAGAAGCTGATGTGCCAAATGCAGATTTGGTAATTGCATGTGCATCTACGGATGAGTTGAATATGCTTAGCTGTTTGATTGCAAGAAGAATGGGGGCAAAACATACGATTGCACGTGTACGCAATCCAATCTATTATCAGCAAATAGATATTTTGAAAGAAGATTTACGTCTTAGTATGGTTGTGAATCCAGAACTTGCAGTTGCAAATGAGATTGCAAGAGTATTGATTTTCCCAGCTGCAAATAAGGTGGAAACCTTTGTGAAAGGACGTATTGAGTTAGTTGAGTTCCCTGTTACAGCAGCGACTACACTTGTTGGAGACAAATTGGCAAATATTTACCGAGATTATCAAATCAAGATTTTGGTATGTGCAGTGCAAAGAGGCAAGGATGTAATTATTCCGGATGGGGAATTTGTGATTGCTGAAGGCGATAAGTTACATATTGCGGCACAACATAAAGAAATTGAAAAATTCTTTGAGAGAATTGGAAACCGCAGACGAAAAATCGGTAAAGTTATGATCGGTGGCGGTGGTCGTGTTGGTTTCTATCTTGCAAAACAACTTTCCAGCATGGGAATGCAGGTGAAGATCATTGAGCATAATTTATTGAAATGTGAAGATTTATGTGAAAAACTTCCAAATGTAACGATCATTCATGGTGATGCGACCGATCATGATCTGTTGATTGAGGAAGGAATTCAGGAATCAGATGCATTTGTTGCATTGACGGGAATGGATGAAGAGAACATTATTATGGGGCTATTTGCCAGTAAGCAAAATGTTCGTAAGATCATTGCAAAGGTAAATGAAGATTCTAGAGCGCAAATGATTGAAGGTATGGGAATCAGCAGTATTGTATCTCCAAAAACAACAACTGCAGATGAAATTTATAGTTATGTTCGTGCAAGACAAAATTCAATCAAAAGTTCAAATGTAGAAGCAATGTATCGACTTGTGGATGATCGTGTGGAAGCACTTGAGTTTGTTGTAAACGAAGAAACAGAGTATACAGGGATTCCGTTGAAAGATTTGAAATTAAAATCGAATAATCTGATTGCATGTATTTGCAGACGACGTCAGGTAATCATACCTAGTGGGAATGATTGTATTCAACAGGGAGATCAGATTGTCATTGTAACAACAGAAAAACGTGTGCAGGATATCAAGGATATTTTGGCATAGAAGGAGTAGCTATGAATAAAAGAATGACATCTTATATTTTGGGAAGAATGTTAGGAGTAGAAGCGCTCGTTTTACTTTTGCCGGCAGTTGTATCTTTGATATATGGAGAAAACGGATGGAAAGCTTTTCTGCTTACGAGCGCCGTATTGTTGGTGGTATTCTTTGCTTTTGGGCGCAAAAAACCAAAAGATTCTAAGATTTATGGGAAAGATGGTTTTATTATCATTGCATGTGCATGGATTTTATGGTCTATCTTCGGTGCAATGCCATTTTGGATTTCAAGAGAAGTTCCATCTTATGTAGATGCACTGTTTGAAACGGTATCGGGATTTACAACGACAGGCTCAACGATTTTGACGAATATAGAAGGACTATCGTATGGATTACAGTTTTGGAGATGTTTGACACATTGGATTGGCGGAATGGGAGTGCTTGTATTCGTAATGGTCATTGTATCATTGGAAGATAAAAACTCTATGCATCTTATGCGAGCAGAAGTACCTGGACCAGAAACAGACAAATTGGTACCGAAAGCAAGAGATTCTGCAAAAATTTTATATGGAATGTATTTTGTATTAACTTTCTTGGAAGTGATCTTCCTACGATTTGGCGGAATGAATTGGTATGATAGTATTATCCATTCGTTTAGTACAGCAGGAACAGGCGGATTTGGAAATCGAAATAATAGTATCGCATATTATGACAGCGCATATATAGACGGTGTGATCACGGTATTTATGATTTTATTTGGAATCAACTTTAATATGTACTACTTCATATTGCTTAAAAAATTTAAACTAGTATTTAAAAACGAAGAGGTACGAACTTATTTAGGAATTATTGCAGTATCAACAGCCGCAATTACGATTCATATTACACGTATGTATGGATCGACTTTGAAAGCGTTCCGATATGCTGTTTTCCAAGTAGCATCGGTAATCACAACGACAGGATTTATGACAGCAGACTATAATATGTGGACGGAATTTTCAAAATGTATTTTACTGGGGATTATGATGATCGGAGCCTGTGCAGGATCGACAGGTGGAGGAATGAAAGTTTCACGTATACTCATAATGGTAAAGAGTGTTGGGCGAGAAATCAAACGCCTTCTTCATCCAAAGTCAGTAAATGTGGTGAAAGTAAATGGAAAAAAGGTGACGGAGGACATTTTGCAAGGAGTGTATATGTACTTCGTTGCGTATGTTGGTATTTTTGCAATTTCGGTACTTTTGATATCGTTGAACAATTTTGACTTTGCTACAAGCTTTAGTGGAGTATTAACAGCTATCAATAATGTAGGACCAGGGATTTCAGGAATAGGACCAACAGAGAATTTTTCGGCTTTTTCAAATTTCTCGAAGATTGTATTTTCTGTAGACATGTTGATAGGACGACTTGAGATTTTTCCGTTCCTAGTATTGTTCTCGCCAGATTTGTGGAGAAGAAAGTTCTAGAAAGAAAGGATATAATATGAAAAATTGGAAAGTAAAGTTAGGAGCAATCATTACGATATTGTTGGTTGTTGGTGTTTACTACTATGTGACATTACCAGCGATCAATATCCATGCAGCAGGATTTTGGACATTTATCATACTGCTTTTAGCAGTGATATTAGTAGTCTATATTTTGCGTAAACGTTTTGGAAAAGAAGAGATTTCGCGCTCTGGCGTTGTAAAAGGATTAGGCGGAGTTTTGTTAGCCGTAGTTGTGATTTATGGAATAGGTTCTCTTTTATCGTCACCTATTGTTAATGCCAAAAAATATCAACAGCTGTTAAGTGTGGAAGATGGAGAATTCACAAAAGATATTGAGGAATTGTCTTTTGATCAGATTCCATTATTAGATCGCGATTCTTCTGTATTATTGGCGAACCGTAAGATGGGTAGCATGGTAGATATGGTTTCTCAGTTCGAAGTGGCTAATATTTACAGTCAGATTAATTACAAAGATAGACCAGTTCGTGTGTCACCACTTTGTTATGCGAGTCCGATCAAATGGTTAACAAACCAGAGTGAAGGGATACCGGCTTATATCACGATTGATATGGCATCACAGACAACAGAACTTGTGAAATTAGAAGAAGGCATTAAATATTCTACATCAGAGTATTTTAATCGTAATATTTATCGCCATCTTCGTTTTCAATATCCAACATATATTTTTGATGAATTAAGTTTTGAAATTGATGAAGAAGGAATTCCATATTGGGTAGCACCAGTGAAAAAGTTTAATATTGGGCTATTTGGTGGTGTGACAGTTGGAAAAGTAGTACTTTGCAATGCAATCACAGGTGAAACAATAGAATATGGGATTGAAGATGTACCACAATGGATTGACCATGTGTACTCGGCAAATCTTTTGATTGAATTGTATGATTATTATGGAACTTTAAAGCATGGATTTATCAATAGTGTACTTGGACAGAAGGATTGTCTTGTAACAACAGACGGTTATAATTATCTTGCAATTGATGATGATGTATGGGTCTATACAGGAGTTACCTCAGTAAGTGGTGATGAATCAAATGTAGGATTTGTGCTTATGAACCAACGTACAATGGAAACAAAATTTTATGAAGTAGAAGGTGCAACAGAGTATTCGGCAATGGATTCGGCGGAAGGACAAGTGCAGAACTTAAAATACCAAGCAACATTTCCGTTGCTGCTGAATATTAGCGATGAACCAACTTATTTTATTGCGCTGAAAGATAATGCAGGACTTGTAAAGAAATATGCCATGGTAAATGTACAGAAATATCAAGTAGTAGGAATTGGAGATACTGTAAGTGAATGTGAAGAAGAGTATCAAGAATTGCTGCTAAAAGAAGGCATTCAGGTGCAGGAAGATACACGCGAGAATGGAAGCGTTACTGGTGTGATCACAAAAATTGCAGAAGTAGTAATCGATGGAAATTCTTACTACTACATTATGCTGGCTGACTCTGAAGAAATTTATGAAGTTTCTGTGGCAAAAAATATAGATGTGATTCGCTATGAAGAAGGAGAAGAAATTTCATTGGAATACAAAGTTGGTGAAGATACCAATATAGTAACAGAAATTAAATAAGAGAAAAAATCCATCTGTGAATTTCGATTCACAGATGGATTTTTTATGTGTATGATGATTAATTCATAAAATTACATTTTTCTTCTTTTAAAATTTTTAAATCTTCTTTTTCTGCACTTATGCTAATGTAAAACTCAACATTATGCTTCTTAGAAATATTATCAAGACGATCAATAAATCTTGGAATATTATCTTCAGAAATATCAGCGTGTTTTAGGATACCATCGATAAAGATAACTTGGATGTCACTGTTAGCACTGATTAAACCATATAAGAATCCAGTGTATTCATCAATATTTCGGATGGATGGATAATCTGCCATGCAAATAGCTCTGATATCAAACGATAAACTGTATGTATCATTATGGCTATTTTTAATGAAAACTACATTTCCGTCACATTCCTTTGCTTTAGAATTAGCAGCTTCGATCATAATTTGTGTTTTGCCGCTACCTTTTTGCCCTGTTAATAAATTTACCATGGGAATCACTCCTTTTGTTATGTATTTTCCTTGCGGTCTGTTGATTTAGACATATTATACAACGGAAAGAAAAAAAGAGCAAGATAAAATGTTGAAATAGAATAAAATTTTCTGAAAATTCAAAGATAAGAATGTATTGCAAAGAAAAAAAGATTTAGGATTTATAGAATAAAAAATACTTACACGAAAAAATTGAAATGTGTTATAATATGTATGAAAATTTGGGCTTATTTTTCGTAAACTCAGAGAAAGACGGTGAAGAAATGTATAGTGTAAACGACACAATTATGTATGGAACACATGGAATTTGTAAGATTGTAGAGATAGCAGAAAAAGATTTCATGGGAACAAAAAAAGAGTATTATGTCTTAAAACCTATGAATGACAAAGCAGCTACGTTATTTGCACCTGTGAACAATGAAAAAGTGGAAAGCAAGATGCGCAGAGTACTCTCAGAAGATGAAATATATGCGTTGATTGCATCTATGCCAAAGGAAGAAGCACAGTGGATCACAAATGAAAATGAACGTAAAGATAAATATAAAAAAATTATTGCAAGTGGTGACCATACAGAATTGATTCGCATGATCAAAGCGTTGTATTATCATAAGCAAGAAAGAGAAGCCGACGGAAAACATTTATATCTTTCTGACGAAAGATTCTTTAAAGAAGCAGAACGAATTTTATATGAAGAATTTCAATATGTATTAAAGATTCGAAGAGATGAATTGATGGATTTCATTTTTGAAAAGATTCAAATGGCCGAAGGGTAAAAGATAGACGAGGAAGCGAAATCCTCGTCTTTTTTAATTCATAAAATTTTCACTGTAATGCAATTCATAATCATTTGTGATAAAGATAGCTTTTACATCTGAGCGATTATTGATCAGCTCCATTCCTTTTTCTAGCCCAAGTGCAAAACAAGTAGTACTAAGTGCGTCTCCATCAACAGACTTGTTGGAAATGATTGTTACAGAGATTAATCCATTGTCGTATGGGAGCCCTGTTTTCGGATTCAATATGTGGTGATACAGAGTACCATCCTCCTCAAAAAAGCGTTCATAGATACCAGAAGAAACAACAGATTGGTCTTGGATGGTAATAGAATCAATCGTTTCATTGTGGTCAGCAAATGGTTTCTGAATGCCAATTTCAAAAGGTGTTCCATCGGGATGAGAACCAACACATAAGATATTTCCACCTAAATTAATGATAGCACTTGTTACACCTTTTGTCACAAGAAAGTCTTTTATAGCATCTGCAATATAGCCCTTTGCGATAGCTCCGAGATCGATACCCATATCTTCTGCTGAAAAAATAATTTGGTTGTTGTTTAAAGATACATTTTGGTAATTTACAAGTGGCATAGCATTTGTAAGTGCATCTTGTGATGGAACAGCTGGATTGTCAGCAGTAAAGTCCCATAAAGAAGAAAGGGGCTCGATCGTAATGTCAAAAGCGCCATTAGAAATTTCCCCGTAAGAAAGTCCAATGGAAATTAATTCGGCAGTTTCACTGGATACAGTATTGGAAATACCATGATTTAAATTGTAAATTTCACTTCCTTTTAAGGTACGGCTTAATTTTGCTTCATAGGCATCGCAGAGAGCAAAAGCTTCGTCTATTAGTGATTCATCGTTCGAATCATAAATGGTAATCGTTATAACAGTATTTAATTTAAAGGCTGTTTTAGAAATAGGGTCAGATTTCTGATGAGAGTATGTGTAATAAGAAATGCCACAGATTAACAGGACCAAAAATAGTACCCCGAATATTGTTCGTCTTTTTGAATGTATAAACATTTTCAATTACCTCCAAATGCATACTAACATGAATTGGAAAAAAGTACAAATGTAAAAAAACGGTTGACAAAAGCAGAAAGTTAGCCTAATCTAACCTAATAGAAGGTTAGCAAAAACTAACTTCTGGTAGTAAATAAAAATGGAGAGTAAGAAATGAGCAAAGCAAAGAAAATATTTTGGATCCTGTTAGGTTTTTTGAGTCTTGGAGTAGGTGTTATTGGTGCGATATTACCACTTTTACCTTCTTTTCCGTTCTTGATGCTGACACTATTTTGTTTCACAAGAAGTTCAGATAGACTAAGAACATGGTTCGTGGGAACAAAACTATACAAAAATAATTTGGAATCTTACGTAGTCAGCAGATCGATGACAAGAAAAACAAAGATTCGAATTATGATTACAGTTACCGTATTGATGACATTTGGATTTGTCATGATGAAACAAGTTCCAGTGGGAAGAATCGTACTATCAATTGTATGGATTTTTCATATCCTATACTTTGTTTTTGGAATTAAAACAATAGAAGTAAAAGGTGAGATGGCATAATGAACCGAATTGAGAAAAAAAGGGAAAAAGAGCAACTGGTTGTAGAAAAAATGATCAAACTATATTGTAAAAAACAGCATGCTTCGTCCAAGGGATGCCTCTGCGAGGAATGTCAGAACTTATTAGAATATGCAAAAGTTAGAAGTGGAAAATGTCCATTTATGGAGCAGAAAACATTTTGCTCTAACTGCAAAGTGCATTGCTACAAACCAGAAATGCGTGAAAAAATACGAAAGGTTATGCGTTTTTCAGGACCTAGGATGATGTTTTATCATCCGATTCTTGCGGTTTGGCATGTAGTGTGCAGTATCAGAGAAAGGGGTGAAAAGAAGTGATCAAAACAAGACTTGTGAGATTATTATCTCATGCAAAAAAATATATTATATATAATGTGTTATGGCAATGGATTGCATTGCTAGCACAGATCTGTGCGATTTTTTCAATAGCAGATTTATTGGAAGGATTATTGTTACATAGCGCAGACTCAAATCAGATATTAAATACATGTGGTGTTTTAGTAGGTGCGATCGTTGTGCGTTTTGTATGTGACCGTATGGCTGCAAGAGCATCCTATGCGGCAAGTGTAGATGTAAAACGTATTTTAAGAGAAAGAATTTATGACAAATTATTACGTTTGGGAGCTTCCTATCGTGAGCAGACAGCAACTTCAGAAATTGTACAGCTTGCAACAGAAGGGGTAGAACAATTAGAAACATATTTCGGCAAATATCTTCCTCAATTGTTTTACAGTTTACTGGCACCAATCACGTTATTTATAGTGTTATGCAGAATCAATTTAAAAGCATGTGTGATTCTTTTGATCTGTGTGCCATTGATTCCGATTTCTATCGTTGCAGTGCAGAAGTTTGCGAAGAAATTATTGAACAAATATTGGGGGATCTACACAGAACTTGGTGATAGTTTTCTAGAAAATTTACAAGGTTTAACAACATTAAAGATTTATCAAGCAGATGCAAAAAAAGCAATAGAAATGGATGAAGAGTCCCAGCGTTTTCGAAAAATCACAATGAAGGTGTTAACGATGCAATTAAATTCTACAAGTGTCATGGATATCATTGCATATGGAGGCGCTGCTATTGGGATGATCATATCTGTGAATGAATATATGAAAGGAAATATAGGATTTGCAGGTGCATTAACAATTATTTTGCTTGCTTCGGAATTCTTTATCCCTCTTCGCTTGCTAGGTTCTTTCTTCCATATTGCAATGAATGGAATGGCGGCAAGTGACAAAATTTTCCGGTTATTGGATTTGGAAGAACCACAAAAAGGAAAGGCTGTTCTTCCAGAGGGGAATTTAGACATTACGCTGAAGCAAGTACACTTCTCTTATGAAGCAGAAAGAGAGATTTTAAAAGGAATAGATCTTCAACTATCATCTGGCGCCTTTATATCACTTGTCGGGGTTTCTGGATGTGGAAAAAGTACGATTGCAAGTCTTTTGGCGGGGAAAAATCGCCAGTATGAAGGTGAAATTATGATAGGAGGACAGCCTCTTTCAGAAGTGCAAGAGTCTGAATTAATGAGTCATGTAACGATGATTCGTCATAATAGTTATTTGTTCAAAGGAACTGTGGAAGAAAACTTGAGAATGGGGAAAGAAGATGCTACAGCAGAGGAAATGGAAGCTGCATTGAAAAAAGTAAATTTATGGAATTATGTGCAGGAGCAGGATGGATTAGAAACAAAAGTTGCTGAAAAAGGTGGAAATCTTTCAGGCGGGCAATGCCAGCGACTTGCACTCGCCAGGGCGATCCTTCACGATACACCGGTATATATTTTCGATGAAGCCACTTCCAATATTGATGCAGAAAGTGAAGAGATGATCATGAGTGTGATTCGAGAACTTGCAAAAACCAAAACTGTTTTGCTGATCTCGCATCGTTTATCAAATGTAGTTGACTCTGATTGCATTTATTTCTTAAAAGATGGAAAAATTCAGGAAAAAGGAACACAAGAGGAGCTAATGAAAATGCAAGGAGCATATTATAAGCTCTATGAAAGACAAAGAAAATTAGAAGCATATGGAGGTGGAAAAGAATGAAACGCCGTAGTGGATTGAAAATTATGAGTCAGTTGATCGGACTTGTCAAACCATTATTTCCAGTGATGTTATCTGCAATCTTGCTGGGAACAGCAGGATATTTATGTGCAATATTTCTTACCATCTTGGCGGGAAAAGGATTATTAGCATTGACACAAGATGGTGCTCAAAGACTTTTTGTGATGATGGCAATAATTGCAGTGATGCGAGGAATCCTTCATTATATTGAACAGTATTGTAATCATTATATTGCGTTTAAATTGCTTGCCTTAATTCGTCAAAAAGTGTTTGCAGTGCTTCGTAAACTTTGCCCAGCGAAATTAGAAGGACGTGATAAGGGGAATCTCATTTCTATTATTACAACCGATATTGAATTGTTGGAAGTATTCTATGCACATACTATTTCACCAATTGCAATTGCAATTTTAACGTCTTTATTTATGATTGGATTTATTGGTCAATATAGTTTCGGCGCAGCTGTTCTGGCAGCCTGCGGATATCTTACGGTAGGTATGTTCATTCCGCTGATAAATGGAAAGAAAGGCGCAGGATCCGGAATGGAATTTCGTACATTGTTTGGAAATTTGAATAGTTTTGTGCTGGATGCTTTACGAGGATTGGATGAAACTATTCAATATGAACAAGGTCAAAAACAAATGAAAAAATTAGATTCGAAATCAAAAGAGCTAGGGGCTATGCAAAAGAACTTAAGTCATTTAGAAGGAGAGCAACGTTCTTCAACGAATTTGATGATTTTGCTGTTTTCATTTGGAATGCTATTCTTTACATGCTATTTGTATGAAAAAGGAAGCATTGCGTTTGAAGGAGTACTAATTTGTACCCTTTCTATGATGAGCTCATTTGGACCAGTAGTGGCATTGTCTAATTTATCAAATAATCTGAATCAGACATTGGCAAGCGGTGAGCGTGTGCTTTCGCTATTGGAGGAAACGCCTATGGTAGAAGAAGTTGCAGATACAGATGGCGTAACAGATATAGAATTTGCAGGAGCAAAAGCATCTCATGTGGAATTCGCATATGAAAATGAAAAGATTCTAGAAGATTATTCTATGGAAATGGAAGCCGGTAAGATTATTGGAATCCATGGGCCAAGTGGATGCGGGAAATCTACATTTTTAAAATTATTGATGCGATTCTGGGATGTAAATGCAGGAAAGATAGAACTTTCAGAAACAGATATCAGTAAGATTGCAACTACAAGATTACGTGATATGGAAAGCTATGTAACTCAGGAAACACATTTATTCCATACAACAATTGCAAATAATATTGGAATTGCAAAACAAGATGCAACTAGGGAAGAAATCATGGAGGCAGCGAAGAAGGCTTCGATTCACGAGTTTATCATGCAATTGCCAAATGGATATGATACGCAGGTTGGAGAATTAGGAGATACATTATCAGGAGGCGAAAAACAGCGTATAGGAATTGCAAGAGCATTTTTGCATGACGCACCATTTATGCTTTTAGACGAACCTACAAGTAATTTGGATTCATTAAATGAAGGGATTATTTTAAAGTCTTTAAAAGAAACAAGAGAGGACAAAACAATTCTTTTAGTTTCACATCGTAAGTCGACAATGACAGTGGCAGATATGGTTTATTCGGTGAAATAGGGGAAAGAAAACTTGACAAATGTTTTTGATATGGTAGAATATTTATGGATTATTTAGAATCTTTAAATATGAACAAAGACATAGATGAGGAGTACTAAGAGCCTATCGTTTTCAGAGAGCTGCCGTTTGGTGCAAGGCAGCAACGTAATCTCCCAACTCGCCTCGGAGTTCTTTTATTGAAATTGTAGTAGATAAAAGCGGGACTTCCCGTTACAGAAGAAATGAGTGCATCTGATTATATCAGATGAATTAGAGTGGTACCACGGAATATAGCCTTTTCGTCTCTTGCATTGGAGATGAAAAGGCTTTTTATTATATAATAGGAGGAATAAATCATGGCAACACCTTACAATCATAAGGCAATTGAAAAAAAATGGCGTGAACACTGGGCAGAACACCCAGTAAACGTAAAAGAAGATGAAAATGGAAAAAGAGAGAAATATTACTGTCTTGACATGTTCCCATATCCATCAGGAAATGGTCTTCATGTAGGACACTGGAGAGG
>CAYTRJ010000047.1:0-12912 GCA_964440185.1 uncultured Faecalimonas sp.
CAAGTCATCGGCTGGCACATATACAGCTTGAACAGATGTAAGAGAACCATTTTTTGTAGATGTAATACGTTCTTGAAGTGCACCCATTTCTGTTTGTAATGTAGGTTGGTAACCTACTGCAGAAGGCATACGTCCAAGAAGCGCTGATACTTCTGAACCTGCTTGTGTAAAACGGAAAATATTATCAATGAATAAAAGTACATCTTTTCCACCTTTATCACGGAAATATTCTGCCATTGTAAGTCCTGTAAGACCTACTCTCATACGAGCTCCAGGTGGCTCATTCATTTGCCCAAATACCATGGCTGTTTTATTGATAACGCCCGATTCTTGCATTTCGTAGTAAAGGTCATTACCTTCTCTTGTTCTTTCTCCTACTCCTGTGAATACAGAATATCCACCATGTTCTGTTGCAATATTTGTGATCAGCTCTTGAATCAATACAGTCTTACCAACACCGGCACCACCGAATAAACCGATTTTACCACCTTTTTGGTAAGGACAAAGTAAGTCAATTACTTTAATACCAGTTTCTAAAAGCTCAGCTTCTGTAGATTGTTCTTCAAAAGAAGGAGCTTTTCTATGAATTGGTTCATATTCCACATCTGTTGGAGCGTCTTTTTCGTCGATTGGTTCACCAAGAACATTGAAAATACGACCAAGTGTATTTTCTCCTACTGGTACTTTGATTGCTGCACCTGTAGCAACCGCTTCCATACCACGAACAAGTCCGTCTGTAGGTCCCATGGCGATACATCTAACCACATCATCTCCCAAGTGTTGTGCTACTTCTACTACTAATTTGCTGCCATCTTTTCTGATAACTTCAATTGCTTCGTTAATTTCAGGAAGATTACCTTCTGCATATTTAACGTCAAGTACAGCACCAATAACTTGAGTGATTTTTCCTATATTTTTCACTGCCATTATTTCTTTGTCACCTTTCTTTAGCCGATTGCATTTGCTCCGGCTATAATCTCTGTTAATTCTTGTGTAATAGCTCCCTGACGGGCTCTATTGTATTTTAACTCTAAATCTGTAATGATTTCTTCTGCATTATTTGTTGCAGAATCCATCGCTTGCATACGAGCACCATTTTCACTTGCAACTGCCTCTACAAAAGCTCCGTACAAGATGCTTGTCATATATTGTGGTACCAAAAGTCCAATTGCCTCTTCTTCATTTGGCTCAAAATTCATTGGAGTTAATGTATCAGTCGTTTCTTCCACAGAAGCTTCGATTGGAAGAAGTTTCATTAGTTTTGGTACATGACTAACTGTGTTTTTAAATTCTGTGTAAGCAATGTAAATTTCTCCGATTTCACCGTTTGTAAAATCTGCAAGTAATTGTTTTCCAAGTGCTTGTGCATCTGCAAATGTTGGCTCTTCAATAATATTTGAGTAATCATAGGAAACTTCATAACCTTTTCTAGCTAATCCATCATTCCCTTTCTTACCTACTGTATAAAGGCGTACATTTTCCTTTGCAAATCCACTTCCTGTAATGAGACGGACAATGTTGGCATTGTATCCACCAGCTAACCCTCTGTTAGAAGTAACTACAACAATCCCTACTTTATCTGACTTTCCTTTTTGTAAATATGGATGTTCCACATTTCCTGCTTTTGCAAGCATAGAAGTCATTGTCTTGTACATATATTGGAAATATGCCTTTGAATTTTCAGCACGTTGTCTTGCTTTTTGTAGTTTTACAGTCGAAACAAGTTTCATGGCTTTTGTAATCTGCTGCGTACTTTGGATACTTCCGCGGCGTCTTTTGATCTCTCTCATTGATGCCATGATGATGTCCTCCTAGAATTCTTTTTTGAATTCTTCAATTGCATTTACAAGTTGAATTTCCATTTCTTCTGTAAGTACTTTTTCTTTTTTAATTGATTCTGGAATTTCTGGATATTTAGTTCCAATAAATTCAAATAATTCTTTTTCAAAACGAAGAATATCTTCTACCGCAATGTCAAGTAAGTGTTTTCTTGTTGCTGCGTAGATAATGATTACTTGATATTCAACTGGCATTGGTTTGTATTGTGGTTGTTTCAAAATTTCTTTGATACGGATACCTTGTGCCAAACGTTCTGCTGTATCTGCATCTAATTCAGAACCAAATTGTGCAAAAGATGCAAGTTCACGATATTGAGCAAGCTCGATACGGATAGGTCCTGAGATTTTCTTCATTGCTTTGATCTGTGCAGAACCACCTACACGTGATACAGAGATACCAGGGTTAACAGCTGGTCTGAAACCTGCGTTAAACATTTCTGTTTCTAAGTAAATCTGTCCATCTGTGATTGAAATAACGTTTGTAGGAATGTATGCCGATACGTCCCCAGCTTGTGTTTCAATAATAGGAAGTGCTGTTAATGATCCACCACCTAATGCATCTGAAAGACGAGCAGCTCTTTCTAATAATCTTGAATGTAAGTAGAATACATCCCCTGGATAAGCTTCACGTCCTGGTGGTCTCTTAAGGAGTAATGAGAGTGTACGGTAAGCTGTAGCATGTTTTGACAGGTCATCATATACTACAAGAACATCTTCTCCATTTTCCATCCATTCTTCACCCATTGCACATCCTGAATATGGAGCAATGTATTGAAGTGGTGCAAGTTCACTTGCTGTAGATGCTACAACTGTTGTGTAATCCATAGCACCAAATTCTTCTAATGTCTTCACGATATTTGCAACTGTAGACGCTTTTTGTCCGATTGCAACGTAAATACATTTTACACCTTGACCTTTTTGATTGATGATCGTATCGATAGCAATTGCTGTTTTTCCTGTTTGTCTATCACCAATGATCAATTCACGTTGTCCTCTTCCGATTGGAATCATAGAGTCGATCGCTTTGATCCCCGTTTGTAAAGGAGTATCTACTGATTTACGAGAGATAACTCCTGAAGCAACTCTTTCAATTTGTCTGAATTTTGTTGCTTGGATTGGTCCTTTTCCATCGATTGGCTGTCCTAACGCATTTACAACACGACCAAGCATGCAGTCACCTACTGGTACTTCTACTACTCTTCCTGTTGTTTTTACAGTGTCACCTTCGTTGATGCTCTTATGATCTCCAAGGAGAACTGCACCTACGTTATCTTCTTCTAAGTTTAACACCATACCATATACTTCGCCTGGGAACTCTAAAAGTTCACCTTGCATTGCATTTTCCAATCCGTGGATACGAGCAATCCCATCGGCTACTTGAATAACCGTACCAACATCAGATACTTCTAATTCTGATGCATATCGTTTAATCTGTTCTTTAATCACAGAACTAATTTCTTCTGGTCTTAAATTCATGGAACGAATCCACCTTTCTCGTTTTATACTTGAATCTGTTTCAATTCGCGTGACAAGTCATACAACTTTGTCTTAATGCTGCTGTCAACAACACGATCACCGATACGAATGATCATTCCTCCGATAATCGATTCATCTACACGATAATTCATTTCGAATGTTTCATACTTTGTTGTCTCAAGAAGTCTTTTCTCGATTTTATCTTTTTGAACATCATTCAATGCAATCGCTGTAGTGACATCTGCTTTTCCAATTTTCTTTTCTTCTTTTACAAAATTTACAAAGTAATCTAATACTGAAAGAATTTCTTCTGCACGGCCTTTTTGAACAAGAAGCACCATGACACCAAGCATTTCCTTTGGAACCTTGTTTTCAAATGTTTCTTCTACAATTTTTACTTTGTCCTCTTTTGCAACTTTTGGATGTTTCATTAATCTGCTGAATTCTTCATTTGTGTGCAAAATGTCTGACACAGCCTTCGCCGCTTCAAAAATCTCGTCGATGCGATCAGCTTCTTTTGCCACTGCAAACAATGCATCTCCATATGTTTTTGAAACTAACTTTGCCATGTACGTTCACCCATTTCTTTCAATGTTTCATCGAGCAGACTTTCTTGTACTGTTGTATCAATGGAAGCAGATACAACTTTTTCTGCCATCATTGATGCAATCGTAATCATTTCCTGTTTCATATCGTCCAATGCACGTTTCTTTTCTAATTCAATCTGTGCGTTGGCACGTTCTATAATACGGGCTGCTTCTTCCCTTGCTTCTGCTACGATCTTAGCTTCATTTTGCATCGCTTTCTTGCGAGCTGCGCTTAAGATCTCTTGTGCTTCTTTATCTACTTCTTTGAGCTTCTTATCATACGCTTCTTTGTATTCGATTGCTTCCTGTCTTTCACGTTTTGCTGTTTCTTGATCATCAACAACTCTTTGTTGACGTTTTTGAAGCATCTCTCTTACTGGATTAAATAGTAAATAAGATAAAATCGTAAACAGCACTAACATACTAAGACCGAGCACAACTACATCAAATAGAAATTGCGCATCTAGTGTAAATAAACGATCCAAGGTTAAGCCTCCTTCCTTCTATTTTTCTATGCTTCTTGTAAATCTTAAAGTTTTCCTAATAATGGGTTTGCGAATAATAAGATCAACGCAATAACTAATGAGTAAAGACCTGTTGTTTCGGCAACGGCTTGTCCAAGTAACATTGTTGATGTGATATCTGATTTTGCACCTGGGTTTCTACCTACTGCTGATGCACCATGACCTGCTGCATGACCTTGTCCAATCCCAGGACCGATACCTGCGATCATTGCTAACCCTGCACCAATTGCTGAACATGCTAAAATTAAACCTTCGTTTGTAATATTACTCATACTTAAAATCCTCCTAAAAATATGTTTTGTTTTAATCTCGTTGTGGCATTTTGTTGCTCATGAATACCATAGTTAACATACAGAATACGTATGTCTGGATGGCACCTGAGAAAATGTCGAAATAAATGTGTAGTACACCCGGCCATAAAAATGCGAACTTATAAAGTAATCCGTAAATCAATGCCATAATTACCGTTCCTGATAAGACGTTACCAAACAAACGTAACGACAATGAGAATGGTACTGCAATTTCCCCAATCAAGTTAATTGGGAATAGGAATGGCAATGGTTTGAACAGATCTGTAAACGCAGCCGTCTTGTTCCATTTAATATTGTTATATTGAATGAGAACAAATGTGATGATACCGAGTGGAAAGGTTACGCCATAGTCTGCAGTTGGCGGACGTAATCCCAACAAGCCTGAGATATTTGAAAAAAAGATAAACGCAAACAAAGTGCCAATATAATTGCGATATGGCTTTCCATTTGTTTTGCCTAAACTTCCATCAACCATCTTATCAAGCATCTCAACCATTAACTCTGCAATATTTTGCAGCATACCTGGTTTCTCGCCGTTGTCTTTTAATTTCATTCTGACAACCAGTGCAAAAAGAATCAATCCCACACAGACGATCAGCAAACTGACATGTGTTGTTGTTAGATACACTTCTTGTCCTAACACATTAAGTTTTGCGAGGCTGTGTATCATAAAATCCGCTTCTTTTGCAGCCACGATTCCTAAGACTTCTCCCACGTGTTCAACCTCCTTTACTTAAATTTTTGAAAAAGTTTATCTATACTCGGCTGTAAATATGCCGATATTTTCAGTGGAAACACACCTATCAATAGTGTAATAGGATTTCCCCAATCAAAGAAGAGAACAGTTCCCATAACAATTGTCACAACGATCATACGAGTCGCGTAAGCCTTACGAACGTGCTTCACGGCACCTTCTTCCCCTAAGTCTAACGCATCTTCAATGGAACGTTGTAAGTGAATTGCCACACCACATGCAACGGCTATTCCACTCCATAGTCCTATTGCATTATATAAATAATCCTTGCAGGCAAGAAGTAAGATAATCTGTATCACAAGCCCGCAAAAAATTATTCCAATAAGTAATTCGAATAATGTCTTATTCTTCTTCATCTTTTCCATCTTCTGGATCCTCATTAGCATGACGCACTAACGCATATACGTTACGAACCCCCGCTAAAACTCCTATAATAATCAAAGGAATGGTACTGGAAATACCAAATCTTTCATCCAGCTTAACGCCTGCAATCGTACATATGATCACCGGAACCATCATACTGATTCCCAGCTGCGATATTAACGAAAATGTTTTATATACGCTTCTCTTATATCCCATTACAGTCGTCTACTCCCATTCTAAACGGTGCAAATGACCTTCTGTTGTCATGTTTGCAAATCCATTTTGTCTAAGTGCTTCGTATAAAACAACCGCAACTGAATTTCCTAAATTCAAGGAACGGATATCTCCAACCATCGGAATACGAATGCTATCCTCTTTATGATGCACCAAAATCTCTTCTGGTATTCCAGCACTTTCTTTTCCAAACATGATATAGCAATCTGGTTCATATTGCACATCTGTGTATACATTTGGTGCTTTCGTTGTTGCCATATAAAGTTTTGCACCCGGATTGCGTTCCAAGAAATCATTAAAATCAATATATGTTGTTACATCTAAATCTTTCCAGTAATCCATTCCAGCACGACGTAGATTTTTCTCTGTCAAACGGAATCCAAGTGGCTCGATCAAGTGAAGTCTTGTATTCGTTGCAACACAAGTTCTTCCGATATTCCCTGTATTTGCTGGAATCTCTGGTTCATATAATACAATATTTAACATGCTTGTTCCCTCAAACGTGTAATAAATTTTTCTAATCTTCCCAACGCTACCTTCAGATCTTCAATCGAGTAGGCATACGAAATACGAAGGAATCCTTCTCCGCAATCTCCAAATGCTGTTCCCGGTACCACCGCAACTTTTTCTTCTTCTAAGAAACGTGTTGCAAACTCTTCTGAAGTCATACCAAATTCTTGAATGCTTGGGAAAATGTAAAATGCTCCATATGGTTCAAAACATTTCAATCCCATACGTTTAAATTCACTTACTAAAAATCTTCTTCTTTGATTATAAGCTTCTCGCATTTCTTGTACTTCATCATCGCAATTGCGAAGCGCTTCCACTGCCGCATATTGGCTTGTTGTTGGCGCACACATGATCGCAAATTGATGTATCTTCACCATTTGCTCAATGATCTCTTTTGGACCGCATGCATAACCAAGTCTCCACCCAGTCATGGCAAATGCCTTTGAAAAACCATTGATCAAAATAGTTCTTTCCTTCATACCTTCAAAACTTGCGATTGAAACATGATCTCCTTTGTAACTCAATTCAGAATAAATCTCATCTGAAATAACAAATAAATCATGTTTTTTCACCAATGCAACAATAGGTTCTAGATCTTCTTTTGTCATGATCGAACCTGTTGGGTTATTTGGAAATGGCATGATCAACACTTTTGTCTTTGGTGTGATCGCAGCTTCTAATTCTTCCGCTGTTAATTTAAATTCATTTTTCTCCTGTAATGGGATCACAACTGGTTCCCCATTAGCAAGGATTGTACATGGAAGATAGGATACATAACTTGGTTGTGGAATCAACACTTCATCTCCCGGATCAAGCATGGCACGAAGTGCAATATCAATTCCTTCTGAACCACCAACTGTTACGATTACTTCATTCTTCCAGTCATAAGATACATTTACTTTTCTTTGTAAATACTTTGTGATTTCTACTTTTAATTCTTTCAAACCAGCATTAGAAGTATAGAACGTTCTACCTCTTTCTAAGCTATAAATACCTTCTTCTCGGATTCGCCATGGTGTGTCGAAATCAGGTTCCCCTACCCCTAAAGAAATCGCATCTTTCATTTCACTTACCACATCAAAGAATTTACGGATCCCCGAAGGTTGTATCTCTACTACTCTTTGTGATAATGGATTTCTCATTATGGTGTCACCAACATCCTTTCTGACTCACCTTTTTTCGCCAAAATTGTTCCGTGGTCTTTGTATTTTTTCAAAATAAAATGTGTTGCAGTACTGATGATCGAATCAACTGGAGCTAATTTTTCAGAAACAAATTGTGACACTTCTTTTAATGTCTTTCCTTCCAAAATAACCATCAGATCATATCCTCCAGAAATCAAATACACTGCACTTACTTCTGGATAATTGTAAATTCTTTCTGCAATACGATCAAAGCCTTGATTTCTTTGAGGTGTAACACGCACTTCGATCAATGCCTTTACAACTTCCTCGCCAGCTTTATCCCAATCGATCAAAGTATGATATCCACAAATGATCTTTTCTTGCTCCATTGCTGCAATCTCATTTGCGATCGTCACTTCATCTGTTCCAAGTAAAATGGCAAGTTCGCCTAATTCTACTTTACTTTTCTTTTCAATATACTTTAAAATCTGTTTTCTCATAAACCCTCCTATTGCTCTTCATAAATTTTCAAAAGCTCGTCTACGCCTGGTCTGTCTAAGAAACGTTTTTCTTCGCCGCCAAGGATAATTCTTGCAGTATCAACTGTAGTTTTCCCCAACACAGTCGCTTGAATGCCAAGTTCTGCGTACTTTTGCACGAGTTCTTCTCCTTTTTCAGCTACGATCAAAACACTTCCTGCAGATGTTAATTGATAAGGGTTCAAATGACAAAACTCGCAAATCTCCACCGTTTCCTGACGGATAGACATCTTCTTCAGATCAACTTCCAATCCGATATCAGAACTTTCTGCCAATTCCCAGAGAGCCGCTAAAATGCCGCCACTTGTAATCTGATGCATTGCAGAAACACCGTATGCTTTCGCAATTTCCATTGCTTCTGCAGAGAAAATCTCTTCCTCCATTTGTGAAACACGATGTAAAAAAGCAGGAATAAAACGTTTTGATAATTCTTCCTCTTTTTCACGCATCACACGAAATGTGCCTTCTAGACCAATCCATTTCAATAAGACAATATCCTGATCCGCCTTTGCTGTACAACTTTGAATCAGATCTCCCTTTTTCAATTTCCCAATTCCATTCATGTAAACTACCGCTTTATTGATTACGGGACTAACTTCTGCCTTAGCGCACATGACCTCAACGCCATGTGCCTGACTGGCTCGTGCCACGTAATCCACCATTGCCTTTAATCTTGATTCGTACGCATATGGTGGCAACATGATATGCAAACTCACTCCTGCTGTCTTTGCACCTCTTGTCGCAAGATCATTCATAACCTGCGCCAGCGCAAATACACCAAGATCTTTCTCATCTCCGTAAAGAACTGCATTTGCTGAGATCAATTCCTCTCCGTCCTCACATGTTACTCCATAACACATTTCTTCTACGGAAGGCTTAAATCTCGCATCTTCTCTATGAAATTTTAATGATTTTAAAATAGAGCGTTTTAAAACGGTCTGTGATACTTTTCCTATCTTCATATATTATTCTGCTGTCGCTCCATCTGCTGGTGGAGTCGCTGTTCCTTGCTGTTGTTGTTGCTGTTGTTCTGCAGCTGCTTTATCTGCTGCAATCTTCGCTTGTGCTTGCGAAATCGCCGCCTGAATTGTGCTTTCATTATTAGATGCAATCGCACTTGATACAATCTGAGACGCTGCTGCATTGTCTGAAGCAGTTCCTACTGAATATGTAGAAGCAGATGCTTGATAGTTACTACTGTTCACTGCTTCCCTGCTTACTTCCTGTCCATTTTCTGTCACAATCTTCCAAAGTCTTGCCTTCATTCCTGTATGACCCGACGATGTCTTTTTGATTGTTCCAATTGCATCAGATGATGCTACAAATTTCTTTGCAGACTCTGTTGTGCTTAACACTTCACTTTCATATTTTACCACACGACCTTCTGTACGGGTATCTTTTCCGTAAATTTTGTATGTTAAAGTACGTCCTGAAAGCCATCCTTCTACGTAGATTGGCGCATCTGTATTATTCTTAAATTTAAAATCTTTATAAGTGCCAGAAATCGCTGCATCCTTCGATGGATCTACGTATGAAACGCTCATAGAATGTGCGGAACGTTCCACTACATCTAACTCTGCAAATAAAACAGCATTATATAGAGTTGTAGACACTTGGCAAATGCCTCCACCATAAGTCTGCACTGTTTCGCCATTTTCATAAGAACCAGCTTCTTTGTAGCCATTTTCCGCATTTCGTTCTTTGATTACTGTATTTGTAGAAAATGTCTCTCCTGGCATAACAACTGTTCCATCAATATATTTTGTTGCCACATCAATATTTGTTAAACGTGAAGAGGAACCACCGCAATTTGTACTAAATGAACCTAATACATCTTGAATCTGTTCCAAATCTTCTCTCGTAACATTTGGTTCTGCAACTTCTGTCACAAGTTCAATGCTTTCATTTCCTTTGTATTTCCAGTTGTTATTAAAATAACTCTCAATTGTTGCTATCGATTCTTCTAAATTGATTTTTCTTCCTTTTTCTCCATCTGTGATTACAAATGTTCCATTTTGACGTGTAATAGTTGCATCTTTCGCTTCATTTTCCAGATGTGGAATCTTTTCCGCAATTACAGTCTGTGTTGTTTCCGAATCAATTGTGTAAACTGCCTCAAAATCTTTCGCTGATTTCTTTAATCCTTTTAATTTCTTATAACGGCTCCATACCGAACCTTTCTTTCCATAGCTCAAAGCCTTTTCAACTAGTTCATCCACTTCTTCAATATCAAAGCCAAGTTCACCTAATGTCACTTCTGTGGTTGTTCCTTCTGCAACAAGTTCCACAACTGCTGCCTGATATTCTTCTAGTTTTCCTTCAACAGCTGTCTTTGCTTCCTTCGCTTTCATTCCAGAAACATCTATTTGTTCAATCGTAATATTTTGCCAAATGGTATCTGTTCCTGCTTTTTTAACTGTACTTCTTACCACAAAATAACTGATTAGAAATACCAATAACAGCACAACCAAAATACCACAGCCAATTAATAACTGTCTTCTTTGTCTCATTCTCTTGCTTTTTTTCTTCATTCAATCCAATTCCTTTCACGCTTTAAATCAAAAAGGTTCTCTTCATTGTAAACGTTTCTGTCGCAATTTGCAAGATTCTTATAATTGGAAGATTGTTGCCTGATGGTTCAATTTACTACGGTTTTCATAGTCAAATAAAATCATCTGCTCACATGGACCTCCATCTCCTAACACATCATAGTGGAAGGCTTCAATATGTGTCATCTTACGCAACTGACGTTTATCATATGTTTCATATCCTACTAAGTATTGATGTTCTTCGGACTCTTTTTCATAGAAGGCATTCAGTATCTCTTTCGACACAGAATATTCTCCTGCAAAAGCTGGTCTGTTTTTTATATTTTCTCGTAAGTATAAATCTAATGTCAATAATTCTTTATAAAATGCTTCTTTTCCTGTGTCAAGACTTTGAATGAATTTTAGTAAAATTTCATATCTTGCAACACGTGAATGACTTACAAGATGTAATGCTTCTCTTTCATAATATCTTCCTAGCGCATAATATAACTCAAATGGAGAAGTAAATTCTTTTTCCAAATGTTGTAATGTGTATACAAATTGTCTGCTGTTGTAGTACACTTCCACCATTTCTTCTACCATTTTTAATTCTAACATTTCCTCATAAGAAAGCCACTTCGTGTAAAGTACTTCATATGGTGGTTTGCTTTTATAAACAAGGCCATAGTTTCCTTTTTGTTCTTCCATATAAGAGCCTTTTAGCACCTTTAAAAATCCTAATTGCAGTTGTTCAGGATAAAGACGATAAACATCATCAAAAGATTGTTTAAAACGTTCCATTCCTTCATATGGCAGTCCTGCAATCAAGTCCAAATGCTGATGCACATTTCCTTTTTCATTGATGCGCTGTACGATTCTTGCAACTTCTGAAAACTTCATCGTTCTTCTAATTTCACGAATTGTCTCATCGTTTGTTGACTGCACTCCGATTTCAAGCTGAATCAACCCCGGACGCATTTGTGCGATCAATTGTAATTCTTCTTCGTTCAATAAATCAGCTGCAACCTCAAAATGGAAGTTTGTAATACCTTTATCTTGTTCCATCAAAAATCTCCAAATTTCCATTGCATGTGCATGTTTGCAGTTAAATGTACGGTCTACAAACTTCACTTGAGGTACTTCCTGATCAATAAAGAATTGTAACTCTTTTTTTACAAGTTCAATATCTCGGAAACGAAGGCATTTGTCAATAGAAGATAAGCAATAACTACATGAAAATGGGCACCCTCTGCTTGTTTCATAATAAATGATCTTGTTTTTAAAATCTTCCATATCATGATATACAAATGGAACTGTACTTAGATCAATTGGTTTTCTCCATTCATTTTGAACCACTTCTCCATTTTCATCACGGTAAGCAATTCCTCTTATATCCGCTAACTTTATATTTGTTCCATAATAATAAGAAAGAACTTCTTGGAAAGTTGCTTCTCCTTCGCCACAGATTACGCCTGTTACTTCTGGAAGACGCTTCAAAACATCTGCTGCATCATAAGATACTTCCGGTCCACCTACCCAGATAGGAAGTTCCGGACATATTTTCTTAATTTCACGAATCACTTCTTCTACATAAGATAAATTCCAAATATAACATGAAAAACATAATACATCTGGTTTCTTCTTATATAAATCTCTTAAAATATCATCTACTTGCTGATTGATCGTATATTCTGCAATTTCAATATCATCCTTATATTCTTTTGCATAAGCCCTCAAACTATATACTGCTAAATTCGAATGAATATACTTTGCATTAATGGCTGTTAAAACAATTTTCATAATTTCCTCCGTAAACAAAAAAGGTGTTATTGACGTTTCCTACGCAATAACACCTATTATCCTCTTCTTTACGTGCGTCGTGCTTCGAACTTCCTCCCCAAGCGTTACCTCTGCAGTTGACTCAGCCCAGGCACCCTTGCGGCACCCGAGAGGTTCTACTTAGTGCTGCTTCGTTCCCGACCTGACACGGTTCATAGATTCTCGTCGCGCAAGACCCAAACATCTACGCCACTTACAAAGGGCAGCCTCACAGACAAAAGCCCTCCGCACAACATCACCCCTACTATAGCGGATTGTAGGTACAAGGTACCGCTAACACCCCGG
>CAYTRJ010000048.1:0-12898 GCA_964440185.1 uncultured Faecalimonas sp.
GTTTAGGAGGAAAAAACATGAATTTAATTGTTGCAGTAGATGAGAACTGGGCAATCGGTTATCAAAATAAATTATTAGTAAGTATTCCACAAGATATGAAATTTTTCCGCGAGACAACTACAGGAAAAGTTGTGGTGTTAGGAAGAAAGACACTAGAAACATTTCCGGGTGGTCAGCCACTGAAAAATCGCACGAACATCGTGATCACAAAGGATAAAGATTATAAGGTGAAAGATGCGATTGTGGTACATTCTATTGAAGAAGCTCTGGAGGAATTGAAAAAATACAATTCAGAAGATATTTACGTTGTTGGTGGTGACAGCATTTACCGACAAATGCTGCCATATTGTTCACTCGCACATGTGACAAAGATTCATCATAAATATTTGGCAGATACACATTTTCCTAATTTGGATGAAATGGATGATTGGGAAATTACAGGTGTGAGTGACGAACAGACATACTTTAATTTAGAATATGAATTTGTAAGATACGAAAGAAAAAAATAGGATTAGCATCATAGTAGGAATGGAGGCGATATGGTATGAGAAAAATAACAGGAAATAAATTATTCGTGAAAGCATTAAAAGAAGAGGGTGTTGATGTACTCTTTGGATATCCTGGTGCTTGTACCATTGATATCAGCGATGAATTATATAAACAAGATTATACAAAGGTCATTTTGCCGAGACATGAGCAAGCATTAGTTCATGCAGCAGATGCGTATGCCCGGTCTACGGGGAAGGTAGGGGTCTGTCTTGTGACAAGCGGACCAGGAGCAACAAACCTTGTGACGGGGATTGCAACAGCAAATTACGACAGTGTACCACTTGTATGTTTTACAGGTCAAGTAGCAAGAAATTTGATTGGAAATGATGCATTTCAAGAGGTAGATATTGTAGGAATCACAAGAAGCATTTGTAAATATGGGGTAACAGTACAACGAAGAGAAGATTTAGGTCGGATCATGAAAGAGGCATTTTATATCGCACGCAGTGGAAGACCAGGACCAGTTGTTGTGGATCTGCCAAAAGACGTGATGGCCGAATTAGGAACATCAGATTATCCAACAGAAGTAAATATTCGTGGATATAAGCCAAATCCAGGATTACATGTAGGACAATTGAAACGAGCAATGAAAATGCTAAAGAAAGCAAGGAAACCATTGTTCCTTGTTGGGGGCGGTGTAAATATTGCACATGCAAATGAGGCATTTACAAAGATTGTAGATATTACAAAGATTCCAGTAGTAACAACAATCATGGGACGCGGCGGCATTCCAACAGATCATCCATTGTATATTGGAAATTTAGGAATGCATGGCGCTTATGCAGCAAATATGGCAGTCGGGAAGTGTGATCTGTTATTTTCTATAGGAACAAGATTCAATGATCGCATCACAGGAAAGATTCATGAATTTGCACCTAAGGCACAGATTGTACATATTGACATTGACACTGGTTCTATTTCAAGAAATGTGCATGTAGATGTACCAATCGTAGCAGATGCTCTAGAAGCATCGGAAAAAATGCTGGAGTATGTGGAAGAACAAGACACTGCAGCATGGCTAGAACAAATTGAAGGATGGAAAAAGGAACATCCAATCAAGATGAAAGAAAAAGGTACATTAACACCTCAGAAGATTATTGAAACGATCAATGAGACATTTGAGGAGGCAATTGTGGTAACAGATGTTGGACAGCATCAGATGTTTACAACACAATATTTGAAAATAGATGCGAATAAGAAGTTATTAACATCTGGCGGATTAGGAACAATGGGATATGGTTTTCCGGGAGCAATTGGTGCTCAGATTGGAAATCCTGACAGTACGGTTATTGCAATTTCAGGAGATGGTGGTATGCAAATGAACATTCAGGAATTTGCGACAGCTGTCGGACAGGAACTTCCACTGATCTTATGTGTATTTAACAATAACTATCTAGGGATGGTACGCCAATGGCAAAAGCTATTTTATGGAAAGCGTTATTCTATGACTTGCCTTCGTGCAAGAAAACAATGTGAAGGTAAATGCGGGGATTGTGAATGTCCTCCATACACACCAGATTTTGTAAAGCTAGCAGAAAGTTACGGTGCAAAAGGAATCCGCGTGTTCACACCAGAAGAAATTGCACCGGCTTTTGAGGAAGCAAGAAAGAACCAAAAAGGACCTACACTCATCGAGTTTATTATAGACCCAGAAGATCTTGTGTATCCAATGGTAAAACCAGGCGGAACATTAAGTGATCTTTTGATGGATTGTTAGGAAGGAAAGGAGACAGATAAAGATGCAAAATTCAACTATGAAAAAAAGATTTATTTCCCTTTTTGTAGAAAATCAAGTCGGCGTTCTTCCTAAGATTTCAGGATTGTTTGCAGGGAAACTGTATAATTTAGAAAGTTTGACAGTAGGAACAACAGAAGATCCTACGATTTCAAGAATGACAATCCAGACATATAGTGATGACGAGACATTTGAGCAGATTAAAAAGCAGCTTAATAAATTTGTAGAAGTAATTAAGGTGATTGATTTTACCAATAGTTCTGTATGTATGAAAGAACTCCTTTATATCAAGGTAAAGAACTGTACGCGAGAAGATAAGGAAGAATTATTTCAAATTGCACAATCTTTTCAAGCACGAATCGTGGACTATGGAAAAGATAGTTTGCTTTTAGAATTTGTACATTCAGCAACAAAGAACGATGCGCTGATCAAATTGATGAAAGAGGAATTTAAGTCAATTGAAGTAGTACGTGGCGGAAGCGTTGGTATTGAAGCAATTAATATGACACAGAGATAGGAATGGAGGAAACACTATGAGTAACAAACAACTTGATTGGGCAAATATTGGATTCGGGTATGTAGAAACAGATTATAGATATGTTTCAAATTTCAAAAATGGTGCGTGGGAAGATGGACAACTTACAAAGGACGCAACAGTTGTTTTGAATGAATGTGCAGGTGTGTTGCAATATGCACAAACTGTTTTTGAAGGATTAAAAGCATATCGTACGGAAGATGGAAAGATTGTCACATTCCGTCCAGACTTAAATGCAAAGAGAATGGTAGATAGTGCAAAAAGACTTGAAATGCCAGTATTCCCAGAAGAAGAATTTATAAAGGCAGTAGAACAAGTAGTAGCAGCAAATGCAGATTTTGTACCTCCATATGGCTCTGGTGCAACTATGTACCTTCGTCCATATATGTTTGGGACAAATCCAGTTATCGGTGTAAAACCAGCAGATGAATACCAATTCCGTATCTTTGCAACACCAGTAGGTCCATACTTCAAAGGAGGAGCAAAACCTATTACGATTCGTGTGTGTGATTTTGATAGAGCAGCACCACATGGAACAGGTCATATTAAAGCAGGATTAAACTATGCAATGAGTTTACATGCTATCGTGGATGCACATGAACAAGGTTATGATGAAAATATGTATTTAGATTCTGCAACAAGAACAAAAGTAGAAGAAACAGGTGGAGCAAACTTTATTTTCATTACAAAAGATGGAAAACTTGTAACTCCAAAATCAGATACGATCTTGCCTTCTATTACAAGACGTTCTTTGGTATATGTAGCGAAGGAATATCTTGGTATGGAAGTAGAAGAAAGAGAAATACTATTTGAAGAAGTAAAAGAATTTGCAGAATGTGGGCTTTGTGGAACAGCAGCGGTTATTTCTCCAGTAGGGAAAATTGTGGATCATGGAACAGAAATCTGTTTTCCAAGTGGTATGGAAGAGATGGGACCATATACAAAAAAATTATATGATACATTAACGGGAATCCAGATGGGACGCATTGAAGCACCAGAAGGCTGGATCCATGTGATTCAATAGGAGGACAAGCGTGGAAGCATATACAAGTTTTGCGTCAGTTTATGATACATTTATGGATAATATTCCATATGAAGAATGGGCAGAATATTTAAAGGGATTATTAAGCGAATATGATATCAAGGATGGTCTTGTGGCAGACCTTGGCTGCGGAACAGGAAGTATGACAGAACTTTTGGCAGCAGCTGGATATGATATGATTGGAATTGATAATGCTGAAGAAATGTTAGAAATTGCAATGGAAAAGAAAGTGATGTCAGGACATGATATCTTATACCTTTTACAAGATATGAGGGAATTCGAACTTTATGGGACAGTTCGTGCGATTGTTAGCATTTGTGATTCGGTAAATTATATTACAGAAGATGAAGAATTAGTAGAAGTATTTCGCTTGGTAAACAATTATTTAGATCCAAAAGGAATCTTTATCTTTGACTTCAATACGGTATATAAATATCAAGAGATCCTTGGCAATCAGACGATTGCAGAAGATCGTGATGAATGCAGCTTCATCTGGGAAAATACTTATTATGAGGAAGAACAGATCAATGAATATCAGTTGAGCCTTTTTATTCAGGAAGAAAAATCTGACTTGTATCGAAAGTATCAAGAGACGCATTTCCAGAGAGCGTATGATCTAGAAACAATGAAAAAACTAATCGAAGCGTCTGGACTAGAATATATGACAGCGTATGATGCGTTTACAAAAAATGCTCCAACAAATGAGAGCGAGCGTATCTACGTAATAGCAAGAGAAAGAGGAAAATAAAAAGTGAGAGATTATATTGTAAGAGCAACTGCTGCGAATAATCAAGTACGTGCATTTGCAGCAACAACAAGAGATTTGGTAGAACATGCAAGACAGGCACACAATACCAGTCCGGTGGCAACTGCTGCGTTAGGAAGACTTCTAACAGGTGGTGCTATGATGGGAAGCATGATGAAAAACGAAAAAGATATGCTTACGATTCAGATTCAATGTGATGGTCCAATCGAAGGGTTGACAGTGACAGCTGATGTAAATGGAAATGTAAAAGGATATGTGAATAATCCGAATGTAATGTTGCCACCAAGTGCAAAAGGAAAATTAGATGTGGCGAATGCATTAGGACTTGGAGTTATGAATGTAATTAAGGATATGGGATTAAAAGAGCCATATTTAGGACAAACTATTTTGGTAACAAGTGAAATTGCAGAAGATTTAACATATTATTTTGCAACATCAGAACAAGTACCTTCATCAGTGGGACTAGGTGTATTGATGGAAAAAGACAATACGGTAAAACAAGCAGGTGGATTTATCATTCAAGTAATGCCATTTGTTGAGGATGAAGTAGTAAGTAAATTAGAAGCAAATATTGCAAAAATCGATTCGGTAACAGAAATGCTGGAAAAAGGATATACACCAGAAAAAATCTTGGAAACGGTATTAGAAGGCATGGAAGTTGAATTTACAGATACATTACCAGCAAAATTTGATTGCAACTGCTCAAAAGAAAGAGTAGAAAAAGCATTGATCAGTATTGGAAGAAAAGATATTCAAGAAATGATCGATGATGGAGAAACAATTGAAATGAATTGTCATTTCTGTAACACAAACTATCATTTTACAGTAGAAGAACTAAAGGAAATCATAAAGAAAAGCAGATAAATGTAAGGAGGCTTTCTATGAGACATGGATTTGTAAAGGTAGCAGCAGTAACTCCGAACATTAGAGTTGCAGATGTAGAGTATAATACACAAGAAATTTGCAAATGGATTGGTGAGACAGTAGAACAGGGCGCCAAAGTGATTGCTTTTCCAGAATTAGCTATTACAGGAGCTACTTGTGGGGATTTATTTACACAAGGAAGACTGCTCGAAAAAGCGGAAGAAGCATTGGATGATATTATAGAATATACAACAGGCATGGATGCACTTGTGTTTGTTGGTCTTCCGTATGTATTACGTAATAAGTTATATAATGTGGCAGCAGTGATCCAAGATGGTGAATTATTAGGAATGGTACCAAAAGTTTCAGTCGGTAAAGCAACGCCATTTGAAGCAGGAAAAGATACGATTGATGGTGATATTCCATTTGGTCCAAAACTTTTATTCTATTGTGATAATATGCCAAATTTTGTAGTGGCGGCAGAAGTTGGAGCAGATTTATGGGCACCAATTCCAAAAAGTAGAGAAGCGGCTCTTGCAGGAGCAACCATTTTGGTGAATTGCGGTGCAAATCATGAAATGATCGGTTCGGATGACTATGCAAGAGAACTTGTAAAGATGCAATCGGCAAGTGTGCATGCAGGATATGTGTATGCAAATGCAGGTGCAGGAGAATCTACTACAGATCTCGTATTTGGCGGGGAAAATTACATTGCAGAAAATGGTACATTGCTGAAAACATCTCAATGTTTTACAGAAGGTGTGATATACAGTGAAATCGATGTAGAGCGTCTTGTGTCAGAACGTTACAAAAATCCTGCATTTACAAGTATGGTAAGTGATGATTATATTGAAATTCCATTTTTGATGGAAGAAGAAGAAACGAGACTTACCAGAGAAATCGAAGTGATGCCATTTGTTCCAGCAAATGAAGAAGAACGTATGCAGAGATGTGAAAAGATTTTGACAATTCAGGCAATGGGCTTAAAGAAGCGTTTGGAACATGCACATTGCAAGAGTGCTGTGGTAGGAATTTCTGGAGGACTCGATTCTACATTGGCACTTCTTGTAACAGCAAAAGCATTTGACCTTCTTGGGTTAGATAGAAGTCAGATTACTTCTGTTACAATGCCATGTTTTGGGACAACAGACCGCACATATCAAAATGCATGTACTATGACACGCAAACTAGGTGCGACACTGAAAGAGGTCAACATTAAAAATGCAGTACGCATTCATTTTGAAGATATAGGACATGATGAGAAGAAGCATGATGTTACATTTGAAAATGCACAGGCAAGAGAAAGAACTCAGGTATTGATGGACATTGCGAATATGACAGGCGGCATGGTGATTGGCACAGGGGATATGTCAGAGCTAGCACTTGGATGGGCAACGTACAACGGTGACCATATGTCTATGTATGGTGTAAATGGTTCTATACCAAAAACTTTGGTAAGACATCTTGTACGTTACTATGCAGATACCTGTACGGATTCCGAGTTACAAGCAGTTCTATACGATGTGCTTGATACACCGGTCAGTCCAGAACTTTTACCACCAGAAGATGGTGAAATTGCGCAAAAAACAGAAGATTTGGTGGGACCATATGAGTTACATGATTTCTTCCTATATTATATTTTGCGTTTTGGATATGAACCAAGCAAGATCTATCGCCTTGCAAAATATGCATTTGCAGGCGCATATGAAGACGAGACTATTTTGAAATGGCTGAAGACATTTTATAGACGCTTTTTCATGCAGCAATTCAAACGTTCTTGTTTGCCAGATGGTCCAAAAGTAGGAACAGTAGATGTGTCTCCAAGAGGAGGACTTAAGATGCCAAGCGATGCTTGTCAGACAATCTGGTTACAAGATTTAGAAAATTTATAGATCATAAAGGAGGATACAGCAATGGGAATGACAATGACACAGAAAATCCTCGCTGCTCATGCTGGGTTAGACAGCGTAGTTGCAGGACAGCTGATTGAAGCGAAACTTGATGTAGTAATGGCAAATGACATTACAGGACCGATGGCGGTTCCTGTATTTCACCAAATGGCAGAGAAAGTATTTGATAATGAGAAAGTTGTTTTGGTGCCAGACCATTTTACACCGAACAAAGATATTAAATCTGCTGAAAATGCAAAATCTATTCGTGAATTTTCAAAATGTCAATGTTTGAAACATTATTTTGAAATTGGACAAATGGGTATTGAACATGCGATTTTACCAGAAAAAGGAATTGTAGTCGCAGGGGAATGTATTATCGGAGCAGATTCGCATACTTGCACATATGGAGCACTTGGAGCGTTCTCTACAGGTGTGGGAACAACTGATATTGCGACAGGTATGGCAACAGGGGAACTTTGGTTTAAAGTACCAAGTGCGATCAAGTTTGTTTTGACAGGAAAGCCAAATCAACATGTAAGTGGAAAAGATATTATCCTACATATTATTGGACGCATTGGTGTAGACGGAGCTCTTTACAAATCTATGGAATTTGTAGGAGATGGAATTACACATCTTTCTATGGATGACCGATTTACAATGGCAAATATGGCAATTGAAGCTGGTGCTAAAAATGGCATTTTCCCAGTGGATGAAAAAGCTGAAAACTATATGAAAGAACATTCGGAAAAACCATACACAATTTATACTGCAGATGATGATGCAGAGTATGATGAAGTAGTGGAAGTAGATTTATCGAAGGTCAGACCTACCGTTGCATTCCCTCATCTTCCAGGAAACGCAAAAACAATTGATGAAGTGGAAGCGATGGAACCAATTAAAATTGACCAAGTTGTAATTGGTTCTTGCACAAATGGCCGTATGGAAGACATGAGAAGAGCAGCAGCAATATTGAAAGGTCACAAAGTACATCCAGATGTACGTGTTATGGTTATTCCAGCAACACAAAAGATTTATTTACAATGTATTGAAGAAGGGCTTGTAACAACATTTATTGAAGCAGGTTGTGCATTTAATACACCAAGCTGTGGTCCATGTATGGGAGGCCACATGGGCGTTATGGCGGCAGGAGAAAAATGTGTATCCACTACAAATCGTAATTTTGTAGGAAGAATGGGACATGTAGATTCTCTTATTTATCTAGCATCGCCAGAAGTAGCGGCTGCAAGTGCGATTGCGGGATGTATCGCAAATCCAGAGAAAGTAGGTGAAAGATAATGAAAGCATTTGGTCAAGTATTTAAATATGGGGATAATGTGGACACAGATGTGATTATCCCAGCAAGATATCTAAACTCTTTTGATGGGAAAGAATTGGCAAGCCATGCAATGGTGGATATTGATCCAGAATTTGCAAAAAAAGTAAAGCCAGGAGATATGATCGTGGCAAATAAAAACTTTGGATGTGGTTCTTCCAGAGAACATGCTCCTTTGTGCTTAAAGGAAGCAGGTGTAAGCTGTGTTATTGCAGAAACATTTGCTCGTATTTTCTATCGAAATGCAATTAATATAGGTCTTCCTATCATTGAATGTCCAGAAGCTGCAAAAGGGATTGAAGCAGGTGATGAAGTGGAAGTGGATTTTGATAGTGGTAAGATTTACAACAGAAGTAAAGGAACAGAATTCCAAGGACAGCCATTTCCAGAATTTATGCAAAAGTTAATTGCAGCAGGTGGTTTAGTAAATTATACAAATAACAAATTATAGGAGAAAAGAAATTGGAAAATAAAGGAAGAGCGATTGCGTTATTACCAATCGGAATATTTTTAGTCATTTTCCTGGGTGCAGGAATTGTGATGGGGGACTTTTATGCGATGCCGGCAATCTTAGCGTTTTTGATTGCGCTGGTAGTTGCTTTTATGCAAAATAAGAGTTTATCATTTGAAGAGAAAATTCAAGTGATTGCAAAAGGTGTTGGAAATGAAAATATTATTACCATGTGCCTTATCTTTTTGGCAGCAGGTGCATTTTCAGGTGCAGTTACTGCTGCAGGCGGAGTAGAAAGTACAGTTAATTTTGGACTTTCATTTATTCCATCAAGTTTTATGGTGGCAGGCTTGTTTGCTATTGGCTGTTTTATTTCAGTTTCTATGGGAACATCTATGGGAACTATTGCAGCGTTGGCACCAATTGCAGTTGGGATTAGTGAAAAAACAGAATTTTCAATTGCAATCTGTATTGCAGCAGTTGTTTGCGGAGCCATGTTTGGAGATAACTTATCTATGATTTCAGATACTACGATTGCAGCAGTTAAGACACAGGGCTGCGAAATGAAAGATAAGTTTAAAGCAAACTTTTTTATTGTGTTGCCAGCGGCGATCATTACCGTGATTATGTTTTTGGTATTGGCTCATGGACAGTCGCAAGGTGCATTGCAACAAGAGTATACATATAATTTATTACAGATCGTACCATATATTTTGGTACTTGCAGGTGCATTGATCGGTATCAATGTATTTATTGTGCTAATCAGTGGAACAATCCTTTCCTTGGTAGTAGGTCTTGGAACAGGGGTGTTGGCAGTAGGTGATATGTTTACTGTTGTTGGAGATGGAATTCAAGGAATGTATGATATCACAGTTATTTCAATTGTGGTAGCTTGTATTGTATCCTTGGTAAAAGAATATGGTGGAATTCAATTCGTATTAGATTTGATTCGCAAAAAGATCAACAGCCGTAAAGGTGCAGAGCTTGGTATCGCAGGTCTTGCATTGTTAGTAGACTGCTGTACAGCTAATAATACTGTTGCAATTGTAATGGCAGGACCAATTGCAAAAGAAATCAGTGATGAATTTGAAATTGAACCAAAGCGTACAGCGTCATTGCTTGATATTTTTGCGTCTGTCGGACAAGGAATCATTCCATATGGAGCGCAATTGTTATCCGCAGCAACTTTAACAGGATTAACACCATTCGAAATTATGCCATATCTGTATTATCCAATTTTAATGGCAATCACTGTAGTAGGCATAATTTTACTTCGAAAAGAAAGATAACGATTTTATATGGAGGGTGAGCAAATGGATCTATTATATAAAAGTACACGAAATGCGAACGAAACGGTAACAGCATCAGAAGCGATTTTGAAAGGACTTGCAGATGACGGTGGATTATTTGTTCCGGAAAGTATTCCAGAGCTAGATGTTACTTGGGAAGCTTTAAAAGAGATGTCTTATCAAGAAACAGCATATACAGTTATGAAACAATTCTTTACAGACTTTACAGAAGAAGAATTGAAAACTTGTATTGAAAAAGCATATGACACAAAATTTGACACAGAAGAAATTGCACCATTAGCAAAGGTGGATGACACATATTATTTGGAATTATTCCATGGTTCAACGATTGCTTTTAAAGATATGGCGTTGTCAATTCTCCCTCATTTACTTACAACTTCTGCAAAAAAGAATCACGTAAAGAATGAGATTGTCATTTTAACAGCAACATCAGGAGATACAGGGAAAGCAGCACTGGCTGGATTTGCAGATGTACCAGGAACAAGAATTATTGTATTCTATCCAAAAAACGGAGTAAGTAAAGTACAGGAATTGCAAATGGTAACACAAAAAGGGGAAAATACATCGGTTGTTGCAATTCATGGGAATTTTGATGCGGCACAAAGTGGGGTAAAGGCATTATTTGAAGATAAAGAATTAGCAAAAGAATTGGCAGATGCTGGATATCAATTTTCTTCTGCAAATTCAATCAACATTGGACGCTTAGTACCACAAATCGTTTATTATGTATATGCTTACGCAAAATTATTGCAAAATGAAGAAATCACAGAAGGACAAGAAGTGAATGTGGTAGTTCCAACTGGAAATTTTGGTAATATTTTAGCAGCTTATTTTGCAAAGAAAATGGGAACTCCAATTGGAAAATTAGTTTGTGCTTCCAATGAAAATAAGGTTTTGTTTGATTTCTTCCAAACAGGTGTGTATGACAAGAATCGAGAATTTATTTTAACGAATTCTCCTTCTATGGATATTTTGATCTCTAGTAACTTGGAACGCCTAATCTATTTTGTGACAGGATGCGATACAGAAAAGAATGCAGTTTTCATGAAAGCTTTGAAAGAAACAGGAAGATATGAATTGACAGAAGCTATGATGAAAGAACTTGAAGAATTTGCAGCGGGATTTGCTACGGAAGAAGAAGTAAAACAAGAAATTGCAGATACTTATCAAAAGACAGGTTATGTAATGGATACACATACTGCTGTTGCAGCACATGTATATGACTGTTATAAGAAAGATATGGGTGATTATCGCAAGACTGTGATTGCATCTACTGCAAGCCCATACAAATTTGCAAGAAGTGTTATGACGGCAATTGATAAAAAATACGATGCACTTGAAGAATTTGATTTGATCGATCAATTAGAAGTGCTTTCTCAAGTTCCGGTTCCAAATGCGATCCATGAAATCAAAAATGCAAATATCTTACATACAAGAGAATGCGATGTGGATCAAATGAAAGAAACGGTAAAAACAATTTTAAATGTATAAGAGGTGCATAGGATGAATGAGATGATGGATGCAACAAATTGGGTAGGATTTCTCGTATTTGCATGTGGTTTGTATGCGATTTATGCAGCATATCAAATGAAATGCAAAGGAATTATCAACACAACAATGTTGCTGTCAAAAGATACGATGTATAAAACGTGCAAAGATAAAGAGGGGTATATAAAAGAAATGTTTCCAGTACTTACAGTCTTTGCAGTAGTTACTACACTCAGTGGTGCAGTTGACATTATCAACTCTTATGTAATGGATGTAGAGATTTTATATTATATCGTGCTCGTAATATTTGTAGCAGTTTTCTTATGGTTTGCGGCTACAACAAAACGTTTAAAAGAAAAATACTATTAAGAATCAGTAAAGAAATGGTGAAAAAATTAACACATATTTTATTGACAATTTCTATATGAAATGCGATAATTACAGCAAATATGATTTTTAGGAGGAACAAGTATGTCAACAAAGGCTTATTATCCATTGAACGAAATCGGAGCTGGAAAAACAGGATTTTCTAGAACTCGTTCTATTATTGAAGCAGCTTTCTACGGAAATAACGTAGTAAAAGTAAATACATTGAAAGAAGCATATGAATTAGCAAAAAATTCACCAGGAACTATCGTAACAGATATGCCTGTATATAGAGGAGAAGAATTTGGTCTTGAAAAAGATGCAAAAGTTCTTTTATTCAATGATGGTGCAGTAACAGGACGTTACGCAGCAGCTCGTCGTATCAAAGGAGAACCAGGTGTAGATGCAGCAAAATTAGATAAAGTAACTATGGATGCTGTTTATGAATCACGTTGGAAAACCATGTACCATGCAGAAGTATTTGTAGGTCTGGATCCGGAATTTATGGTAAAAGCGCTCCTTCTTATTCCAGAAGGAGAAGAAAACATCATGTACAGCTGGATGTTA
>CAYTRJ010000049.1:0-12730 GCA_964440185.1 uncultured Faecalimonas sp.
AGCACTCGGCTGTTAACCGAGTTGTCGTTGGTTCGAGTCCAACAGGGGGAGTTTTAATAAATACGGCTCCTTGGTCAAGCGGTTAAGACATCGCCCTTTCACGGCGGTAACACGGGTTCGATTCCCGTAGGAGTCATTTAAAATTTAATATGGCGCCATAGCCAAGTGGTAAGGCAAAGGTCTGCAACACCTCTATCACCAGTTCAAATCTGGTTGGCGCCTCTGAAAAATCTCAAGATTTATCTTGAGATTTTTTTATTACAATAAAGTCAATATATGAAATGAAAAGAATGTCAGATTTGTTTTGGCATTCTTTTTTTATTGATAGGGAACGCATAAGGAACACGAAATGTCTTATTTGGGAACAGTGGATCCGTATAATGAATGATAACAAGCAGCTATGCTGCTTAAAATGAAGGAGGTATATAATTATGTATTTTAATGTAATTGCAAAAATTGTTTCAGAACGTACGGGGTGTGATATTTCCGATGTAAGACCAGAAAGCAAGTTTACTGAATTAGGGATTGATTCTCTTGATACAGTGGAGCTTCTCATGAATCTGGAAGATGAAATTGGTATTGAAATTGAATTAGATCAAAAGGTAGAAACAATTGATGATTTGGATAAATTTATTCAGAGTAAACGAGGATAATGCCTATGATTCAATCAGAAATTTGTGAAATGCTGGGTATCACATATCCAGTATTTCAAGGTGGTATGGCTTGGATTGCTGATGGAAAGCTGGCTGCTTCTGTATCAAATGGTGGAGGCCTTGGAATAATTGCTGCAGGAAATGCACCGGTAGATTATGTTAGGCAACAAATCCAAATTGCAAAGAGTATCACTGATAAATCAATTGGTGTAAATATTATGCTACTTAGTCCGTATGCAGATGAAGTAGCTAAAGTTGTTATAGAAGAAAAAGTAGAGGTTGTGACTACAGGTGCAGGAAATCCTTCTAAATATATTAAAGATTGGATTTCGGCGGGAATCAAGGTGATTCCAGTTGTTGCTTCTGTTGCAATGGCAAAATTAATGGAACGTCTTGGTGCAGCTGCTGTAATTGCAGAAGGCGGAGAAAGTGGAGGACATGTGGGTGAACTTACTACAATGGTTCTTGTTCCCCAGATTTGTGATGCCGTTACAATACCTGTTATTGCTGCAGGAGGGATTGCTGATGGAAGAGGAGCTTCTGCAGCTTTTATGCTTGGAGCGCGTGGAATTCAGATGGGAACCCGTTTTTTAAGTGCAAAAGAATGTTCAATTCATCCAATATATAAAGAAAAAATCTTGAAAGCCAGAGATTTGTGCACAATAGTAACTGGAAAGAGGCTAGGACATCCTGTTCGTAGTCTTCGCACACCATTTGCGCAGAATTATTTCAAGGCGGAATATGGCGGAATGCCAGATGATAAATTAGAAGCATTGGCGACAGGTGCTCTAAGACTTGCTGTACAAGAAGGTGACAATAAAAATGGTTGCTTCCTTTCAGGACAGATTGCAGCTATGGTAAAAAAAGAACAGCCGGCTGCAGAGATTATTCAGGAAGTTATGGAGGAAACAAAGAGTATCCTTCTGAGGGCATCACAATGGGTAAAATAGCATTTGTTTTTTCAGGTCAAGGTGACCAACATCCAGGAATGGGCAAAAATTTTTATGATAGATATCCGGCTGCAGTGCAGATATATGAAATGTGTAATAGATTACGTCCTGGTACAATAATGCAGTGTTTTGAAGGAACAGAAAAGGAATTGATGGAGACAAAGAATACACAACCATGTTTGTTTGCGATGGAACTGGCTGCAATGAATGTTTTACTGGAAAAGGGAATTTTCCCAAGTGCAGTAGCTGGTTTTTCACTCGGTGAAGTAGTTGCAGCTACTGCAAGCGGTATTTTTGATAATGAAACAGGATTTCGCCTTGTTTGCAGAAGGGGAGAACTTATGCAGCGTGCAGCAGAAGAGGTTGAGACAACAATGGTTGCAGTTGTGAAGTTAACAGCGGAGCAAGTACAAAAAGTCTGTGATAAGTATACAGATATATATCCGGTGAACTTTAATTATTCTGGTCAGATTTCTGTTGCAGGGCTTTCTTCTCAGATGGCTGATTTTATTGCAGACATCAAACATGTAGGAGGAAGAGCAGTTCCACTTAAAGTGAAGGGAGCGTTTCATTCTCCTTTTATGGAGGAAGCGGCAAATGCTTTTGCAGAAGTGTTAGTAAAAGAAGAAGTTCGACAAGGAAATGTACCGTTATATTCAAATATGACAGCAGATCTTTATACGGATGATATTGTAACATTGCTCTCAAAACAAATTTGCAGCTCAGTTCAATGGGAAAAGATGATTTGCAATATGATTGCAGATGGTATAGATATTTTTATTGAAATCGGACCTGGTAAAACACTTACTAATATGATTCGAAAAATCAATAAGGAAGTTAAAGCAGTAAATGTTATGGATTATTTAGCGGAGGTGGAAGAATGTTAAGTGGAAAAACAGCTATTGTGACAGGTGGCTCTCGTGGAATAGGAGAGGCTATCGTGTATAAGCTGGCATCAATGAATGCAAATATTATTGTTATTTATGCAGGAAATACAGATGCAGCTGAAAAAATATGTCATAGCTGTAAAGAAAAATATGGTGTGGAAGCAAAAGCATATCAATGTAATGTTGCAGATTTTTCCATGGTAAAAGAAATCGTATCCAAAATCAAAAAAGATTTTGGAACAGTTCATATTCTTGTAAACAATGCGGGAATCACTCGAGACGGTTTGCTTGTAATGATGCCCGAATCGGAATATGACGTTGTAATAGATACCAATCTGAAAGGTGCATTTAATATGATTCGTCATTGCGCTAGTTTCTTTATACGAAATGGAGAAGGCTGTATTATTAATATTTCTTCCGTATCAGGATTAATCGGAAATAAAGGACAATGCAATTATGCTGCATCTAAGGCAGGACTTATTGGTCTTACCAAATCGGTAGCAAAAGAATTGGCTTCAAAATCCATTCGCTGCAACGCGGTAGCCCCTGGATTTATAGCAACCGATATGACAGACCAGCAAACAGAGAATCCGCTATTAAGCAGTATTCCTCTTGGGAAGATGGGAGAAAGTGAAGATGTAGCGGAGGCTGTTGCATATCTTGCAACGGCAAAATATGTAACTGGTGAAGTCCTCCGCGTTGACGGCGGTATTGCTATGTGAGGAGAAGATTATGTGTGAAATTAGAAGAGTTGTTGTTACTGGAATTGGAGCAATTACCCCTCTGGGAAATAATGTAGCAGATACATGGGAAAATTTGAAAAATGGTAAAAATGGGATTGCACCAATTACACTTTTTAATACAGAAAATTTTAAAGCAAAATTAGGAGCGGAAGTTAAAGATTTTGATCCAAAAGAATATTTGGAAGTAAATGATGTACTCCGTACAGATCGCTATGCACAGTTTGCCGTTGCAGCAGCACAGCAAGCAGTGGAAGAAAGTGGTGTAAAAGGAACGATTGAACCTGAACGATTTTCCGTTATTTTTGGTACAGGTATTGGCGGAATCAGCACTTTTGAAAATGAATATACCAAATTGTTGGAAAAAGGTCCACGTCGTGTATCACCGTTGTTTGTACCAATGATGATCAGTAATATGGCAGCAGGTATGATTGCTATGCGGCACGATTGTCGCGGCACTGCTATGCCGGCAGTAACGGCATGTGCATCTGGTTCGAATGCAATCGGTGAAGCAATGCGTCTTGTACGACATGGATATGCAGATGCAGTTATTACAGGAGGTGCTGAAGCAGCAATTTGTCCATCTGCTGTCGCAGGGTTTGTCAATATGCAAGCGTTATCTACTTCTGATGATCCTGACGAAGCATCTCTCCCATTTGATAAACGTAGAGGTGGATTTGTGATTGGGGAAGGCGCAGTAGCTCTCGTTCTGGAAGAATACGAACATGCAAGAGCACGAGGTGCTCAAATATATGGAGAAATTTGTGGATATGGTTCTACTTGTGATGCTTATCATATTACAGCACCTCATCCAGAAGCGAGAGGTGGAGCACAGGCAATGGAAGATGCAATGAAAGAAGCAAACTATTCGAAAGATGATGTAGTTTATATTAATGCTCATGGTACAGGTACTCCTATGAATGATGCAATTGAAACGATGGCGATTAAAAAAGTTTTTGGAGAAGAGAATGTAGGAAATATTTATGTTAGTTCTACAAAATCAATGACAGGACATATGCTTGGTGCTGCTGGAGCAATAGAAGCATTTGCATGTCTTTTGGCGTTGAAGGAAGGAGTGATTCCTCCAACTATAAATTTAAGAGAACAGGATGAAGCTTGTGACTTAAATTATGTACCGAACATTGCAGCAAATGCCAATATCACATTGGCTCTTTCTAATTCGCTTGGTTTCGGAGGTCATAATGCTTGTCTTGCTTTTAGAAAGGTGTAGGTTCTATGAAAGAAACAGATATTCGTAAATATGCAGAATTGATGAAAGAACTCGGATTGACTGGGTTAGAAATTAATCATAATAATAGCAAAGTTCGTCTTGAATGTGCGACAGTAGCCACATCAACAGCAGTCATTGACCTACCGGTACAGTCATCTAGCAAAGAAGAAAAAAACTATATCAGCATAAATTCTCCAATTGTAGGTGTATTTTATGCTGCACCTGCTGAAGATGCAGATCCTTACGTGAAGACAGGAGACGCTGTAAGGAAAGGACAAACACTTTGCATTGTGGAAGCAATGAAATTGATGAATGAGATCATTGCTGAGGAAGATGGCATAATCTCTGAAATTTGTGTTACAAATGGTCAAGTTGTGGAATATGGTACAGAGTTGTTCCGTATCAAGAGGTAAAAATATGAATAAAGAAGAAATGATGAAGATACTGCCACACAGGGAGAATATGCTTCTTTTGGATGATGTGGAGAACAAAGATGGAACTGCTATTGGTCATTATAAGGTAAGGGGAGATGAATTTTTTTTGAAGGGACACTTTCCGGATAATCCGATTGTTCCAGGTGTCATTCTCTGTGAAATTTTGGCACAGTCTGCTTGTGTACTAATGAAGGATGCAATGGAAAAAGGAAAGCTGCCAGTTTATACAGGCCTTAATAATGTGAAGTTCCGAGCACCTGTAAAACCGGGTGATGTGATTGAAACAAGATGCCGTATCAAAAGAGCGAAACACCCTTTTTACTTTGCAGAAGGTGTTGTTGTTGTAGACGAAAAACTTTGTGTATCTGCTGAATTTTCTTTTGCGATTACAGGAGTATAAACTATGTTTTCAAAAATATTAATTGCAAATCGTGGTGAAATAGCTGTCCGCATTATTCGGGCGTGTAAAGAAATGGGAGTAGCTACTGTGGCGGTATATTCCGAGGCAGATAAAAATGCTTTGCATGTGGCACTTGCAGACCAAAGTTATTGTATAGGTGGCCCGGAAGCATCGGAAAGTTACTTAAATGAAAATCAAATAATAAGTACTGCAATTCTAGCAGGTGCGCAGGCAATTCATCCAGGTTATGGATTCCTTTCAGAAAATGCACATTTTGCAAGACTTTGCAGAAAGAATGGATTAGTATTTATCGGACCTGATCCAGAAAGCATGGAACGTCTTAGTGACAAAGCAATATTGAAAGAATTGATTCGCGATGCAGGAATTTCTGTAATCCCTGGTACAAAGTCGGTCTGCTCTGTGGAAGAGGCTAAAAATGCAGCAGAAAAAATTGGATATCCAATTATGCTCAAAGCCTGCGCAGGAGGAGGAGGCAGAGGGATTCGCCTTGTTCGCTCTGAAGAAGAGTTAGAAGATTCTTATATGCAGGCAACTAGCGAAGCGAAGACGGCCTTTGGAGATGGAAGTGTATATCTGGAAAAATATATTTTCCCTGCAAGGCATGTAGAATTACAGATTTTGTCTGATGAATATAACAATGTGGTGTGCTTAGGAGACAGGGATTGTTCTTTGCAAAGAAGAAATCAAAAACTCCTTGAAGAAACACCTTCTCCAGCGGTGAGTGAAGAGCAGAGAAAAAGTATGATAAAACTTGTAATCAGTGCAGTAAAAAAAATTGGTTACGTGGGTGTTGGGACATTTGAATTTTTAGTAGACGAAGAAGGTAATTTTTGGTTTATGGAAATGAATGTCCGATTACAGGTGGAACACTGTGTTACTGAGATGTTGACAGGATTTGATCTTGTGAAATGGCAAATCCGTGTAGCAGCAGGAATCCCTTTGAACTTTACGCAGAAAGATATACGCATAAATGGATGTGCGATAGAATGCCGCATTAATGCAAGAAGTTGTGGGACATTGAAAATGTTGCATGTTCCAGGAGGTCCTTCCGTACGCTTTGATACTTGTCTGGTGGAAGGCACTGTTGTGTCTCCTTATTATGATTCTTTGTTAGGCAAATTAGTTGTATATGCAAAAACAAGAGAAGAAACACTTCGCAAAATAAGAGCGGCTCTTTGTGAGCTTGTTATTGAAGGGATAGAGACAAATATTGAAGAGCAATTACGAATTGTTGAAGATGAACGTTTTACACTAGGTAATTACGATTTGACTTTTATGGGAAATAGGTGATGAAATGGCGTTGTTAAATTTTTTAAAACCTAAAAATCAATTGGAGCAAGGAGGCCGAACTTCGGCTCCAATACAAAGAGATGCCGGTGAGCCGGAAAAAAATTGTCCGAATTGTCATAAAGATATTCCGCTAAGCCGACTTTGGGCAAATGAACTTGTTTGCTCTTGTGGTTATCATTTTCGAATGAAAGCACGTCAGCGGATTCAAATGATTACTGATAAAGATAGCTTTCGTGAGTTATTTGCAGGAATAAAATCTGATAATCCATTAAATTTTCCGGGATATAAGAATAAGATAGAAACGGTTCGTATAGCAAGTGGAGAAGAGGAAGCTGTTATATGTGGAACTGCAATGATAGATGGACAAGAGTGTTGTTTGTTTGTCATGGAACCTTATTTTATGATGGGAAGTATGGGAAGTGCAGTAGGAGAAAAGATCACAAGACTTTTTGAGTATGCCATACAGTATCGTATGCCTGTGATCGGTTTTACCGTATCAGGTGGTGCCCGTATGCAGGAAGGACTTTTGTCTTTGATGCAGATGGCAAAGACAAGTGCAGCAGTAAAACGTCACAGTGATGCGGGATTACTTTATATAGCAGTACTTACAGATCCTACAACAGGAGGAGTTACCGCCAGCTTTGCAATGGAAGCTGATATTATTTTAGCAGAACCCGGAGCAATGGTTGGATTTGCAGGAGCGAGAGTAATTGAACAGACTACAAGAAAATCCTTGCCAAAAGGATTTCAAACATCCGAATTTGTACAGGAACATGGATTTATTGATAGTGTTGTTTCTCGTTTTGATCAAAAGAAATATTTAGCTGAAATATTAAAGCTACATGAGGGGAGGGGATTATGTGAGTGAAGCAGCATATGAAAGGGTAAAATGTGCGCGTGATAAAGATAGACCGACAGGATTGGATTATATAAAAAACATTTTTGAAGGATTTATGGAATTTCATGGCGATCGTAGATATGGTGATGATCCGGCAATTGTAGCAGGAATTGCAAAATTGAATGGGATTCCTGTTACGGTAATTGCTATTGAAAAAGGACATACAGCCAAGGAACGCACCTATCGAAACTTTGGTGCACCAAATCCTGAAGGATACCGAAAGGCGCTTCGCCTTATGAAACAAGCTGAAAAATTTGGAAGACCCATTATCTGCTTTATTGATACCTCAGGTGCTTATTGTGGAGTTGGGGCTGAAGAACGGGGACAAGGGCAGGCGATTGCTGAGAATTTGATGGAAATGTCAACTTTATGTGTTCCTATTATTTCTATTTTAATTGGAGAAGGTGGTAGTGGAGGCGCATTGGCACTTGCAGTTGCGGACCGTGTGTGGATGATGCAAAATGCGGTTTATTCTGTTATTTCACCAGAAGGTTGTGCAAGTATTTTGTGGAAAGATTCAACAATGGCAGCAAAAGCTGCGGCCAGCTTGAAATTAACAGCCAAGGATGCAAAAAGTCTTGGCGTGATCGAACGCATTCTCTCAGAAAATGAAATAGGTAAAAAAGAATTTTATAATCGCATTCGTATTCTTCTAACGGAGGAGATCAATGAACTAGAAAAGGATCTTGACCTCATAGGAAATCGTTATGAAAGATTCCGGAAGATTGGTGCCAATGCGGTCATGAAGGAGTAGTTATGAGTATATACCAAAAATATTGCCATGAAATCATAGGAGAGCAAGGCAATCTTGAAAAATTAACGCTTGATTATCCGGAGAATTTTAACTTCGGTTATGATGTTGTTGATAAAATAGCAGAGGAAACACCTGATAAGCGGGCGCTTGTTTGGTGCAATGTAGAAGGAGAGGAACATGTTTTTACCTTTTCCGATATAAAAAAATACAGCAATCAAATGGCAAATGTATTTCGTGACGCAGGTATTGGTCGTGGAGATCCTGTAATGTTGATACTCAAACGACATTATGAATATTGGTTTGCAGCAGTGGCATTGCATAAGCTTGGTGCAGTGATGATTCCAGCTACTCATATGTTGACAGTTAGTGACCTTGAATACCGAATGAAAGCATCTAAAGTGAAAGCAATTGTCTGCACTTCGCAAAATGAAGTGCCTGCAAAAGTGTTAGAAGCATTAAGACAATCTAATAGAAGTGTTAAACTTTGGTGCGTTCAGTCAGATATTGATGGATTTGAAAATATCACAGATGCCATGCAAAATGCAAGCGAGAAGTTGGAACGTGTTGACACGCTAGCCACAGATCCCATGGTGCTATATTTTACATCTGGCACAACAGGTTATCCGAAAGGGGTTATTCATGAACATAGCTACCCACTTGCGCATATTGTGACAGCAAAGTATTGGCAGCAGGCGGAGGAGAATGGTCTGCATTTTACAGTGGCAGAAACAGGCTGGGCAAAGGCGTCTTGGGGCAAAATATATGGTCAATGGCTTGTAGGAAGTGCAGTTATGGTGTATGATTTTGATAATTTTGAACCAAAACAGCTTACATCCATCATTAATAAATATGGTGTAACATCTTTCTGCGCCCCTCCTACAGTTTACCGATATCTTGTCCGCAAAGGAATACCAGATATGCCATCACTTAGGCATGCTTCTACTGCAGGAGAAATGTTAGCGCCAGAAATATTCCGCAAATTTACAGAACGCACAGGGCTAGAACTTTGTGAAGGATATGGACAAACGGAAACCACTTTGTTATTGGCTAATTTCAGAGGAAAGAATGCTGTTGAAGGTTCTATGGGAATACCATCGCCTTTTTATAATATTGCGCTTTACAGCAAACAAGGAAAACCTGTTGGAGTGAATGAAATAGGAGAGATTGTCATTATTCCAGAACAGTCATGTAAGCAAACAGGAGTATTTAATGGTTATCTTGACAATGAAGAACAGTACAATTATGTATGGCGTGGTGGTGTATATCATACAGGAGATGCTGCATATAAGGATGAAGAAGGACGTTATTGGTTTCATGGGAGATTTGATGATATTATCAAAACAGGAGGATTTCGCGTAGGTCCTTATGAAATAGAACATGTGTTAATGGAGCATCCAGCTGTTATGGAATGTAGCATCATTGGTGTACCAGATACACTTAGAGGGCAGGCAATCAAAGCAATTATCGTGCTTAGTTCAGGATATACTTCTTCGAAAAAATTGGAATTAGAAATCAAAGATTTTTGCAATCAAAAACTTGCTGAGTATAAGTGGATTCGTATGGTTGAATTTGTAGATGAAATGCCGAAAACAATTAGTGGCAAGATTCAAAAAAATCTACAACGTTGTTAAAAATGTATTAAAAAAAGGATTTTCAGATAACAATATGATATACTAATGGATATTTTTATTTTCAAGACACGCTTCGTTTGCGTGAAGGAGTTATTATGGAAAATAGACTAAAAAATATGGGAAATATATTAAATGAAGCAATAGGAGGATTTCATCAATATATTTTGACAGCTCCTGCACACTTAAATTATGTAAGTAAAAATCTGTGTGAAATGCTTGGTCTTTGCGAAGATGATCTGATACATGAAACAGAAGATTTATATGCGCAGATGATTCATCCTGCTGACCGAGTAAAATATTCTGAACTGATTCAAAAATTATCCGAAGAAGAATTGACAATAACTACGGAATATCGCTTGATGAAAAAGAACGGTACTATCATTTATGTAAGAGATACAATTACATCTAGAAAAATGGAAGATGGTAGTTTTGTCGGTTATTCTGTTTTGGATGATATAACTGATATAAAATTGGAAAATAATAATCTGCAATTTTTAAATGAAACGCTTCCTTGTGGATTTATGAAGTATACATGTGAAAAGCAGCCTAAAATTACTTATATGAATCAAAAGATGATTGAGATGTTACACTTCCCAAAGGTTAAAGACGGAGAACTTGATTATTATGAGATGTATAAGGAAAACATTTTTCTAATGATTCCAATGGAAGAACGTCGCCGATTTTCTAAATATTTGAATCGTGTATATTCTGCAGATGCACCGATCGCGGGAGAGATGGAATTGCTTCGTTGCGATGGCACACGTGCTTATGTGTTTGGCTGGGTGACAAAAATTGTCAACGAGGAAGGCGAAGAAGAATTTCAAAGTGTTTGTATGGATATTACAGTACGACATCAGATGCAAAAAGCTACAGAAACAAAGCGTTACAGAAAGGCATTAATGGATGTATACGATAAGATATTTGAATTTAATCTGGATACCAATACTGTAAAATGTCTGCATAGTGATGAGGGCTCTTCTTTCAAGATGCTTGAAGATGTGCCAATGCAGATTGATAAAGCATTAGAAAAATGGATATTAGGTGCAGTAGAGCCGGATGCATGTGAAAATATCCGAGAATTTTTTCATGATTTTTGTCAGAAAAAATTATATGATTCAGATGCAAAACCGCCTCAAATTACATATTATGCACGTTCATCCAATGGAGAGATGAAACAGTATCAAGGAATATTTATCAAGATTGATGATGCAGTTAGTTATTATTGTTGTCGTCATATACGGGAAACAGAGAATGAAAACATATTACGAACAGAGAATGATGAGTTGAAACAAAGAATGAAAGATCTTGTAAGACAATTTTCAGATGGGATTGCTGCATTCGAGGTTTCAGCAGAAGGAATGGTAAAACCTCTCTATGCCAGTGAAAATGTGTGTGAGTTCTTTGGCTATACAGAAAAAGAATGGATCCCATTGACAGAAAAGTACACATCACTTGAAAATTTCGTTGCGTATAGTGAAGCAAGATATGAGGATTTTATAGAATTACTTAAAACAGGTGAAGCAGAGTTCAACTATTTTGATTATAATATGGAAACAGAGAGAAAAATAAAGGCAATTTGCTCTAAGAAAGAGTCGGATAGCAATTCATCAAGATATATTATGCTTTATCAAGTTGGAGATACGGGAGCGATTCAGAAGAAATGCTTACTGGAAAATCGTACTGTTTCCATTCGTACGTTTGGGTATTTTGATGTGTTTGTTGGGGATAAACCAATTGCATTTCGTAATAAAAAATCGAAAGAGTTGTTGGCACTTCTTGTTGATCGAAAAGGAGGCTATATCAGTTCAGAAGAAGCGATTGGATTTTTGTGGGAGGATGAACCTGCCAATACGGTAACAATGTCAAGGTATCGTAAGGTTGCTCTTCGTCTTAAAAATACGTTGGAAGAATATGGAATATCAGACATTATAGAGTCTGTTAATGGAAAACGACGTATTGTTATGGAAAAAGTGCAGTGTGATCTTTATCAATATCAGTCAGGAAAGGAAGAATATTCTCAGCTTTTCAAAGGAAGTTATCTCACAAATTACAGCTGGGGAGAGGTTACTCTTGGCGAACTGTTAAATGATTTAAATTAAAATGGCAAATATTATTTTGGCATTCTTTTTTTTATACTCCATCCTAAAATAGAAGCAAGTATTAATTTTAAGACTGTGGCTGGGAGAAATGGCAACACAGCAGCAGTGAAAGCTACAAGAAGATTACTGCCGGTAACCACTGCAAAGTGGAGCATACCACAGAGAAAATTGAGTGCTGTTCCAAGAAGAAGCTCTAGGATATAGAGGAGTTTCTTCTTATAATAATGGCGTGTACTTAATCCGATAATATATGCCATAAGTGGAAAAGAGATAATAAATCCTCCCGTTGGTCCGATTAAAGACTGATAACCACCAGTCATATTTGAAAAGACAGGAAGTCCAATTGCACCTAACAAAACGTATATCAGACTTGCAAGAGCACCATGGCGAGCACCTAGAATAATTCCTGCAAGTGTGATTGCAAAGGATTGTAGAGTAAAAGGAACGCCTAATGGCATAGGAATAGAAATTTGCGCCATAATAACAATAGCAGATGTGACAACACCAATCATGCAAATTTCCTGTGTATTTGTGTATTTTCGTTTCATAAATTACCCCTTTGTTCATACTGAGAATGAGTATAAATGGAAAAGAACTATATTTCAACATGAAATTACAAAAAATTCTTGACGTATATCTATAATGGTGATATTATCTACAACGGAACAAAATTAGATAGAGAAACTTTCTCTTATTCAGAGTGGTGGAGGTAAAAGGATCTGTGAAGCCACGGCAACCCCGT
>CAYTRJ010000050.1:0-12560 GCA_964440185.1 uncultured Faecalimonas sp.
GAGTATGAAAAGAATATCAGACAGACATTATCATATATGCCATATGCAGAAATTATGTATGTATCTGCAGAAACAGGACAAAGACTTAATAAATTGTATGATATGATTGATATTGTTATGGAAAACCAAACACTTCGTGTATCAACAGGTGTACTAAACGAAATCATGATGGAAGCAGTTGCAATGCAGCAACCACCATCAGATAAAGGAAAACGTTTAAAACTTTACTATATTACACAAGTGTCGGTAAAACCACCAACATTTGTTATCTTTGTAAATGACAAGGAATTAATGCACTTCTCATATACTAGATATTTGGAAAACAAGATTCGAGAAGCATTTGGATTCAAAGGAACTTCATTAAAATTCTTTATCAGAGAGCGTAAAGAGAAGGAGCAATAATATATGGAACGTTTGATCTGTTTGGCAATCGGATATGTGTTTGGAATGTTCCAAACAGGATATTTTTACGGTAAGATGAATCACATTGACATCAGAAATTTTGGAAGTGGAAATGCAGGAACAACCAATACCCTTCGTACGCTGGGATGGAAGGCTGGTGTGATTACATTTGTAGGAGATTGCTTGAAGTGTGTGCTGGCAGTGTTCATCGTAAAATTGATATTTGCAGAAAATGCGACAGCGGATCTGTATGCAATGTATGCAGGACTGGGTGTTGTACTTGGCCACAATTATCCATGTTATTTAGGGTTTAAAGGTGGTAAAGGAATTGCTGCAACAGCTGGTTTAGTGTTAGCTACAAATCCAGTGATGTTTTTAAGTATTGCAACGGTATTCATTTTGATCGTTGTGATTACAAAATATGTGTCATTAGGTTCTCTTATCATCATGATCCTTTTTGCAATTGAAGTGTTTGTTTATGGATGCAATGGTGGATTTGCGCTTACTCACCATGAACGGATCGAACTATATGTGGTCACACTTGTTTTGGTAGGATTAGCGTTTTGGAGACATCGTGCAAATATTAAGCGTCTGCTTTCAGGCACAGAAAATAAGATGAAATTTGGAAAACAAAAATAGTGATAATTATAAAATCCCCCTCATAGATTATACAAGATATACGTGAGGGGGATATTTATGGAATTATTTGATATTTATAAAGATATACAGATCAGAACAAATGGAGAAATCTATCTAGGAGTAGTAGGACCTGTGAGGACTGGAAAATCCACATTTATTAAACGGTTTATGGATCTAATGGTGCTTCCTAAAATGAAGGATCTTCCGAGTAAAGAGAGAGCTCGAGATGAATTGCCACAATCCGCTTCTGGCAAGACTGTTATGACAGCGGAGCCTAAATTTGTGCCAAACGAGGCAGCAGAGATTTCAGTCATGGATGATATAAAAGTAAAAGTACGTTTGGTGGATTGCGTAGGATATATGGTGGAAGGTGCGACTGGTCATATGGAAAATGAAGAAGAGCGTAAAGTAAAAACACCATGGTTTGATTATGAAGTGCCGTTTACAAAGGCAGCGAGCATAGGAACACAGAAGGTAATTGAAGATCATGCTACCATAGGAATTGTAGTAACAACTGACGGAAGTATTGGGGAACTGAAACGTGAAGCTTATCTTCCGGCAGAAGAAAAGACGATTAAGGAATTACAAGCTATTGGGAAGCCATTTGTCGTCTTGGTAAATTCACAGAAACCATATAGCCCAGAAACAAAACAGTTGGTACAGCACTTGAAAGATACATATGGTGTGAGTGCAATCGCAATCAATTGTGAACAGATGCGAGAAGAAGATATTCATCATGTGATGGAAGAGGTGTTGATGACATTTCCTGTATCAGAGATAGGGTTTTATCTACCTAAATGGGTAGAGATGCTTCCAAGAGATCATAAGATCAAACAAGCAATTTTGAAATATATGAAAGGGATTTTAGGAGAATTTCAAGAAATTCGTAATGTATCTCAAAAACTTCCAGAACCAACAGATGAGTATATTGATCAAGTGAAAATAGAATCAGTTGCAATGGACACAGGGGTTGTATGTATACGGATTCAGGTAAAAGAATGTTACTATTATGAGATGCTAAGTGGTTTGACTGATACAAGTATACAGAATGAATATGAACTGGTAAAACTTTTGAAACAGTTATCCAAAGCAAAAAAAGAATATGAAGCAGTAGAAGACGCAATTCATTCTGTAAAAATGAAGGGCTATGGTGTGGTGAATCCACAGAAATCAGAGATTACATTAGAAGAACCTATGATCATCAAACAAGGAAATAAATTTGGTGTGAAGATTCATTCGACAGCACCATCTATTCATATGATACGAGCCAATATTGAGACAGAGATCGCGCCAATCATCGGAAGTGAGGAGCAGGCAAAAGATTTAGTAAAATATATTGGAGAAAATGCAAGAGGCGAAGAAGGAATATGGGGTACCAGTATTTTTGGAAAATCGATAGAAGATATGGTGATGGATGGTATGCGAAATAAATTGATTGCGATCAACGATGAAAGTCAGGTGAAACTTCAAGATACTATGCAAAAGATTGTGAATGACAGCAATGGAGGCATGGTATGTATTATCATATAGACATTGTGTTATGTGGGGAGAGAGGAGCTGTTTTCTCTCTTTGCTAAGTGTGGTATACTGTCAGAAAATGGTTAGAGGAAAAATAGGAGAAAGAAATGTTAGTAAAAATTTATACAGATGGAGCAGCAAGAGGAAATCCAGATGGTCCAGGGGGATATGGAACTGTTTTGGAATACGTAGATTCAAAAGGACAGCTACATACAAGAGAATACTCTTGTGGCTACAAAAAAACAACAAATAATCGTATGGAGCTTATGGCAGTTATTGTAGGACTAGAAGCGCTGAACAGACCATGTGAGATTGAACTGTATTCTGACTCCAAATATGTTGTGGATGCATTTAATCAACATTGGATTGATGGATGGATCAAAAAAGGTTGGAAACGTGGGAAAAATGAACCGGTGAAAAATATTGATTTGTGGAAACGGCTTTTGAAAGCAAAAGAACCTCATAAAATAACATTTATCTGGGTAAAGGGGCATGCAGGGCATACACAGAATGAGCGCTGTGATGAACTTGCAACAACGGCTGCAGATGGAAACGATTTGATTGATGATGTGATTTTGGAATAAATTCTTTACAAGTTGGAGATTAAGTGTTAGAATCACAAAGGTATGAAAGTAAGACAGACGATCGCGGCTGCAGGTACCGAAAGGTCGCAGGTGAGGAAAGTCCGGGCTTCATAGGGCAGGATGCCAGATAACGTCTGGTGGAGGCGACTCCAAGGATAGTGCAACAGAAATGAACCGCCTGAGTTTCTCAGGTAAGGGTGGAAGGGCAGTGTAAGAGACTACCGCCTCTCTGGTAACAGAGAGGGCATATGTAAACCCCATCCGAAGCAAAACCGAATAAAAACAATGTGGCGGCCCGTCACGTTTTAGGTAGGTTGCTTGAACCTGTTGGCGACAGCAGGTCTAGATAGATGATCGTCCAACGACATAACCCGGCTTATCGTCTTGCTTTTATATGTAAATAGAATAAGATGACAAAGAGTTCTGCAAAAAGGTGAATTTGCAGAACTCTTTTTTGATTAACGTTTATATTTTTCTTCACAATATTTACAGCGATAAATTTGCTGCTCCTCATCGGTGAGTACAAATACATGATCTAATTCTTGTTCAATGGATGTAATGCAGCGAGGATTTTTACATTTGATCACATTGGTGATCTCTTTTGGAAGTTGTAAACATTTTTTTTCAATAATTTTATCATTTTGAATAATATTGACAGTGATATTATGATCGATAAAGCCAAGGACATCAAGATCAATAACATCAATAGGACATTCAATCTTGATAATATCTTTTCTGCCTAATTTTTTACTTGTTGCATTTTTGATGATAGCAACACAGCAGTCTAATTTGTCTAAATTCAAATAACGGTAAATATCCATGCTTTTTCCAGCTTCAATGTGATCTAATACAAAACCTTCTGAAAGGCTGCTGACATTTAATGGGCTCTTATTCATGATTCGTTCTATTCCTTTCTTTCTACACTTCAATTTCTAACAATGTAAGGATGAGTGCCATACGTACATAAACGCCATATTGAACTTGTTTAAAATAAGCGGCACGTGGGTCATTATCTACTTCAACAGAAATTTCATTGACACGTGGGAGTGGATGAAGGACCAACATGTCTTTTGGTGCACGCTGCATTTTTTCAGCGTTTAAAACATAGAAATCTTTCATACGGATATAATCATCTTCGTTGAAGAAACGTTCTTTTTGAACACGTGTCATGTAAAGTAAATCCAAATTAGGAAGTGCTTCGTCTAAAGATTCGACTTCCTCATAAGGAATTCCTTTTTTATTTAATACATCCTTACGAATATAACCTGGCAGACGAAGTTCTTCAGGTGAAATCAATACAAATCGAATGTTTGGATAACGTACTAGGGCATGGATCAAAGAGTGTACCGTACGTCCAAACTTTAAATCTCCGCAAAGTCCAATTGTAAGATTGTCTAAACGGCCTTTTAAGGAACGAATAGTAAGCAAGTCGGTTAAAGTCTGTGTAGGGTGCTGATGCCCGCCATCTCCTGCATTGATGATTGGAATGCTGGAATGCTTGGCTGCAACCATAGAAGCACCTTCTTTTGGATGTCGCATAGCAACGATATCTGCATAACAAGAAACGGTTCGGATAGTATCGGATACACTTTCTCCCTTTGCGGCAGAACTTGAGTTTGCAGATGAAAAACCAAGAACATTCCCACCAAGATTTAACATGGCAGCTTCATGACTCAAACGTGTTCTGGTACTTGGTTCAAAAAATAATGTTGCGAGTTTTTTGCCTTCGCATGCGTGGGCATACTTTTGTGGATTTGCTTCAATATCATTTGCTAAATCTAATAATTGGTCTAATTCTTCAACTGAAAAGTCTAATGGACTCATTAAGTGTCTCATAATATCCTCCTAAACTAGCGATATGTCAATAATGTTTCTACAGGTTTACGTTTTGGTGCCTCTGGCGCAATATCTGGGTAGCCTATTGCAATTAATGCAGTAAGTTCCTGTGTCTCAGGAATCTCTAGTAATTCTGTAATACCTTCTTCATCCCAGATTCCCATGATAACAGTTCCAAGTCCTGCTTCGTGTGCAGCAAGACAGAAAGATTGGCAAGCCGCACCAACGTCAAACATTTGCCAACGATCTTCCTTTTTCGTAGAAAAAGAACCATCGCGTTCATATCCACAGCGACCTTTAATAAAAGTAACAGCAATCAATGTTGAAACTTGATGAATAATATTGGAATTGTATTCTGGGGTAAAATCAGTTGCAATTTTTTGAATAATAGAAGTGTCTTCAATTGCGATATAACGTGTGATTTGAGTGTTTTTCCAAGATGGAGAAAAAGAAGCTGTTGAAATAATAGATTCTAATAAGGAATGCTCAACCTGTTGTTCCTTATATTTTCGAATACTTCTTCGTCCTCTGATACATTCTGTTGCGTTCATCATATATCCTCCTGTGTAAAATCTTTAGAATATAATATACCAAATAAATTTCTTTTTCAACTATTAACTTTTTGAAAATGTGGATTTTGAAATATAATTGTATTATAATAAATGGAAATTTGACAGGAGGATTCGATATGAGTACATTGCTAGAATTAAGAGACCAATTAGATGTGATAGATGAAGAAATCGTTGCATTATATGAAAAAAGAATGGAAATCTGTGAACAGGTTGGCGAGATAAAGATTGAGACAGGCAGAAAGATTTTTGATAAGCAAAGGGAAAAAGAAAAGCTCGCAGCCGTTTCTGCAAATGTGGAAAATCCATTCTTGAAAAAGGGAGTGACAGAACTTTTTGAGCAGATCATGTCGATGAGCCGTAAGCTGCAATATCAACTTTTGACAAGAAAGGGCGTGCTAGGAAGACTCCCATTTATTGGCGTGGACAAGCTTGATTGGGAACATTCCAGAATTGTATTTCAAGGAACAGAAGGAGCGTATAGTCAGGCTGCTATGGAACGCTATTTTGGAAAAGATATCAATAGTTTTCATGTGCAGACCTTTCGTGATGCGATGGAAGCAATTGAAGAGGGGTCAGCAGATTTTGCAGTATTGCCAATTGAAAATAGCTCTGCAGGAGCAGTAAATGAAGTATATGACCTATTAATGGAATTTGAAAATTATATTGTAGGAGAAGTGGAACTGGAAATTAATCATACATTAGCCGGACTTCCAGGTACAGAAATTTCTCAAATTGAACGAGTATATTCTCATCCGCAAGCGTTGATGCAAAGTGCAAAATTTTTAGACGATCATCGCGAGTGGCAGCAGGTGAGCGTAGGAAATACAGCTATGGCAGCGAAGAAAGTGTTAGAGGATAATGATTGCAAGAAAGCTGCAATCTGTAGTGAGTATGCAGCGGAATATTATGGATTAGAAGTGCTTGTAGAGAAAACAAATCATAATAGTGCTAATACGACTCGTTTTATCGTAGTTACGAATCAGAAAATTTTCTTGAAGGATGCCAATAAAATCAGCATTTGTTTTGAAGTGGCACATGAAAGTGGATCTCTTTATCATTTGTTGTCTCATTTTATTTACAATGATTTGAACATGACTAAGATTGAATCAAGACCGATCGAAGGGCGTAATTGGGAATATTGTTTCTTCGTTGACTTTGAAGGAAATATGGCAGATGGAGCAGTGAAAAATGCAATTCGTGGATTACGTGAAGAATCAAGAAGTTTAAAGATTTTAGGAAACTATTAGAATGAGAAGGGCTACAAAATGAAAATAGATCAATTAATGTTATATAAGCACATGGAACAGGATAAAGTATTACAGGAAATAGCATTTTTGATGGAACATTGTGAAAGGGAATCTGACCGAAAAGAAGAATTTATACAACGATTATTTGATACGTTAAATGAATTGATGGAGCTGACAGCAACATATGGATTCGAAGGGAATCTTTGGCAGAACTATCTTGCTTTTTTGCTTGCGAATCATGAAAATGCATACAGTACAGCGTGTGAGATTGTAGGAGCAGTAGAAGGTGGAATCAATAAAGTTGCCTTACATGATTTTGAGATTTTTAGAGAATGCTTTCATTATGATCTTACAATTATTGAGAAAGCATTAGGCGTGACATTTGTATCTATGATAGAGTCTTATGAGAATGTAAAAGGTCATGGAAAAGTGTTCAACAAGCGAATACGAGATCACATATGCAAGTTGAGTGAGCAACTGGCAAATTGTGAAAATGCGGAGATATTTCAAAATATTATAACTGCATTTTACAAAGAATTTGGAGTAGGGAAATTAGGCTTGCATAAGGCGTTTCGTGTAGAACACAAGGCGGAAGCGGCAAAGATTGTTCCGATTACCAAGATTTCACATGTACAGATGGATGATCTAGTTGGATACGAGATTGCGAAGAAAAAGCTGATAGATAATACAGAAGCATTTGTATTAGGAAAAAAGGCAAATAATTGTCTGCTTTTTGGTGATGCAGGAACAGGAAAATCAAGCGCTATTAAGGCTGTTTTGAATCAATATTATGATCAAGGGCTTCGTATGATTGAAGTATATAAACATCAATTTCAAGATTTAAATGATGTTATTGCACAGATCAAAAACCGAAATTATAAATTCATTATTTACATGGATGATCTATCGTTTGAAGAATTTGAAATAGAGTATAAGTATTTAAAAGCAGTGATTGAAGGAGGTCTGGAAAAGAAACCAGATAATATTTTGATTTATGCCACATCGAATCGGCGTCATTTGGTGCGAGAAACCTTTAAAGATAAGGCGGATAGAGATGAAGAATTGCATACAAATGATACGGTTCAGGAGAAGCTGTCTTTAGTTGCAAGATTTGGTGTGACAATTTATTTTGGTTCTCCAAGTAAGAAAGAATTTCAACAAATTGTAAAGACACTTGCAGAGAAAAATGGAATCCAGATGGAAGAAAAAGAATTGTTTTTAGAGGCAAACAAGTGGGAATTGAGCCATGGCGGATTGTCAGGAAGAACAGCGCAGCAGTTTGTCGATTATTTGTTGGGGAAAATGTAATTAAAAAGAAGAATCTCTTTGTGTGTGAAAGGAGATTCTTCTTTTTTTGACTAAAGTTCTTGAAGATTTGAAATATCAGAATCAATGATCAGAGAATAATTAGTGTGGTAGATTACAAAGCCAGGTTTTCCACCTTTTGCTTTTTTTACGTGTTTCTTTTCGATATAGTCAATTTCTACTTTTTCATTTCCACGGTTTTTTGAGTAGTAAGCAGCAAGTTTTCCTGCTTCCTCGAAGGTTCTATCTGGAAGCTCGTCCCCATTGCTCTTTACAAGTACATGAGAGCCAGGACAGCCTTTTGCATGGAACCACCAATCATTTCCGACGGCGAAGTGGAAAGTTAATTCTTCATTTTGAATATTATTCTTTCCTACATAAATGTGATAACCGTCACTGGATAAATAATGAAATGGTTTGCTTGTGATCTTAATTTTCTTTTTCGTGAGTTTGCGTTTTACATATCCTGCATCAATCAATTCTTCTTTGATCTGACTCAAATCATCTTCACTACGTGCAATATCGAGAGCATTGCTTACCGACTCTAAGTATACGATTTCATCATGTGTCTCTTCAATTAATGTAGAAAGTGCTTCAAAAGTACGCTTTTGTTTGTTGTATTTATCGAAGTATTTCTGTGCATTTTCTTGAGGTGTCTTTGTCTCATCTAGTGGAATAGAAATATTTTCATTTGTATAATAATTGAGACAGTCTAACTTCTTTGCTTTTGGTTCCAAACCATATCCATAAGTGTTGATCAGTTCACCATAAATACGAAATTTGTCACGATTTTCTGTGTCTTTGATCTGGCGAAGCTGTAAATCATATTTTTTGCAGTTACGTTCTAAAGCAGTTTGCACAATCTTACGGAGATCGACAGATTTTTGCCGGATACGTGTGATTGTGTTTTTTGAAGCATAATAAGTTTCCAAAAGGGTTGAAATGGATTCAAATGTCTTAGCTTCATGATTAGAAAAATGTGTAAGTGGCAAGGCGCAAAACTCTTTTGGTTCTGTCCCTTTGTAATAAATAACAGGAGCAAAAGAACCTATTGATGCTTGCTCAAAGAAAAGATTAAATTCTTTGTACAAATGTACCATAACATCATCTGATAATTCTTTTGGCGTGATGCTGGAATCAATTCCAGACAGATTACATATTTCTTCAGCAACAATAGGACTGACCCCTGTAAAGCTGGTATAAATAGCTTTGGCTAAATTACAAGGTTTACTTGTAATAGCAGAAATAAATTCTGTGTAATTTACTTCAAGAGGATCTAGTTTTTCCATAGTATCTGGAATGAAATAAGTGCGTCCAGGAAGCACTTCGCGTACAGAACTCATTTGTGCAGAGACATGTTTGATACTGTCAATGATGCGGTCATCTTCATTGCAGAAAATGATATTGCTATGTTTTCCCATGATTTCAACGATCAGATATTTTTTGCACAGATCACCAAGCTCATCAAGGTGTTCAATTTCAAAACGGATGATACGTTCTAATTTTGGTTGAGAAATATCGGTAATCCTTCCGTTATTGATATGCTTGCGAAGTAACATACAGAAGTTTGGTGCAGTCATGGGACTTATTTTGTTCGTTTCTGTTAAATATATTAGTGGAAGAGAAGCACTTGCTGAGATATAAAGTCGTTTTTGACCAGCGTGGGTCTTGATCGTAAGTAATAATTCATCTGCCTCTGGTTGGGCGATTTTGTTAATACGGCCATCAAGTAAATGTGCTCTCAATTCGTGTACGATATTTGCAATAGTAATGCCATCAAATGCCATAATGCTATGTCCTTTCTATCTTTTATCAAATGTTGATTATAACATATGGAAATGAAAAATACCAATTGTCATTCGAGAATAAATGAATTATAATTAATTATTATGACAAAATGACGATGAGGTACATTATGATTAAAAGTATGACAGGGTTCGGCAGATGTGAGGTTACTGACGGACAACGTAAATTTACAGTAGAGTTAAAAGGGGTAAATCACAGATATTTAGATGTAAATATCCGTATGCCAAAGAAATTGAATTTTTTTGATGCAGCAATTCGTAACTTGCTCAAACAATATGCACAACGTGGGAAAGTGGATATCTTTATTACATATGAAGATTTATCAGAGAATCAAGTATCTTTAAAATATAACAAAGCGTTGGCACAAGAATATTTATCATATTTTGAAGAGATGAGAGATACTTTCTCATTAGACTATGATATTCGCGTTTCAACTTTATCACGTTGTCCGGAAGTACTTACGATGGAAGAACAAGTGATGGATGAAGAAGAAATTTGGAATGGACTTGAAAAGGCATTGAAAGGTGCATTTGAACAATTTCGTGATACTCGCGTGGTAGAGGGGGAAAATCTTAAAAATGATATTAACGCTAAGCTGGATGAAATGTTAGACTTAGTTACAAAAGTAGAAGAACGCTCTCCACAGATTGTTGCAGAATACAGAGCAAAATTAGAAGCAAAAGTGAAAGAGCTATTAGAAGATGCTCAAATCGACGAAAGCCGTTTGGCTTCGGAAGTTGTTCTGTTTGCAGATAAGATTTGTACAGATGAAGAAACAGTAAGACTTCGCAGTCATATCAAACATATGAAAGCGACTTTGGATGCAGCAGAAGGGATCGGAAGAAAGCTTGATTTCATTGCGCAGGAGATGAATCGTGAAGCAAACACAATTCTTTCTAAAGCGAATGATTTGGAAACATCCAATATTGCAATTGATTTGAAAACAGGTATCGAAAAAGTACGTGAGCAAATACAAAATATCGAATAGGAGATTGCTATGAACAAGAAGGGTATTTTAATTGTTGTTTCAGGATTTTCTGGAGCAGGTAAAGGAACTGTTGTTAAAAAGATGATGCAGGATTACGAAGAATATGCATTATCTATTTCGGCAACGACTCGTAATCCACGTGAAGGAGAAGTGGATGGACGAGAATATTTTTTCAAAACTTTAGAAGAATTTGAAAAAATGATTGCACAAGACGAATTAATAGAGTATGCTAAGTATGTTAATAATTACTATGGCACACCACGCGTTTATGTAGAAGAAATGCTAAATGCAGGGAAGAATGTGATTCTTGAGATTGAAATCCAAGGAGCATTGAAAGTAAAAGAAAAATTCCCGGAAACACTTTTAGTATTTATCACACCACCAAGTGCAAAAGTACTCAAAGAACGTTTAGTTGGAAGAGGAACAGAGACAATGGATGTGATAGAGTCACGCATGGCAAGAGCTGCAGAAGAAGCAGAAGGAATGTCGCATTATGACTATCTTGTAGTAAACGACGATTTGGCGGTATGTGTAGAAGAAATTCACAACATTATTTGCAGTGAACATCACAGAGTATCGCGTAATCAAGAATTTATGTGCCAGATTGAAAAAGAATTAAAAGGGAATGTGAAAGGAGAATAATACATGTTACATCCATCTTATACAGAATTAATGCAAGTAGTAAACCAAGATGTTGAAGAAGGCGCTAGTAAGATTGTAAACAGCCGTTACTCAATTATCCTTGCAGCATCAAAAAGAGCAAGACAAATTATCGACGGAAGTGAACCATTAGTTTACGCAAAACAAGGTCAAAAACCTCTTTCGGTTGCGATTGACGAGTTGAACAGCGCTAAAATTAAAATTATTGCTGAAGACGAAAATTAATAAGAACTAGAAGGAGGCAGGTGCATCATGTATCTGCCTCAGTAAGTATATAGGAGAAGAAAAAGCATGAATATATTATTTGTGTCATTAGGGTGCGATAAGAACCTGGTAGATACAGAAGTGATGTTAGGGCTGCTTGCCTCAAAAGGACATCAGATGGTAGATAGTGAAGAGATTGCAGATGTGATTGTTGTAAATACTTGCTGCTTCATTCACGATGCGAAAGAAGAAAGTGTACAAGCAATCTTAGAGATGGCTGAGTACAAAAAAGAAGGCAGATTGAAAGCTTTGATCGTAACAGGCTGTTTGGCACAACGTTATAAGCAAGAAATCTTGGATGAGATTGAGGAAGTAGATGCAGTACTGGGTACAACATCATATGATAAGATTTTAGAAGCAATCGATGAAGCCTTAGAAGGTCGCAAAATGATAGATATGGAAGATTTACAAGCTCTTCCGGTAGTAGATACAAAACGTCTTGTAACAACAGGCGGACATTTTGCATATCTCAAGATTGCAGAAGGTTGTGATAAACACTGTACCTACTGCATTATTCCGAAAATAAGAGGAAACTTTAGAAGTGTTCCAATGGAACAACTTTTGAAAGAAGCAAAAGAACTTGCAGATCAGGGTGTAAAAGAATTGATCTTAGTTGCACAAGAAACAACACTTTATGGAAAAGACATTTATGGTGAAAAATCACTTCATAAATTGCTAAAAGAATTGTGTAAGATCAGTGGGATTCAGTGGATTCGTATTTTGTATTGCTATCCAGAAG
>CAYTRJ010000051.1:0-12312 GCA_964440185.1 uncultured Faecalimonas sp.
TCACATTCATCTCATTTGCAATGATTCCCGCCAATGTAGTTTTTCCTAATCCTGGTGGTCCATAAAATAATACATGATCTAAGGATTCTCCACGCGCTTTTGCAGCTTCAATATATACTTTTAATGTTTCTTTTGCTTTCTCTTGTCCAATATAATCCTCTAACATCTGTGGACGCAAATGATTTTCTATTTTTAAATCTTCTTCCAAATTTTCTGTTGTAATGATTCTCTTTTTCATTTTGATTCCCACCTAATATTAGAACATAATTTGCTTCAATGCTTGTTTTAAGATAAGCTCCACTGTAATGTTTTCTGTTACTTCTACCTTTTTCACAGCTTTCACAGCTTCTGTTTGTCCATATCCTAACGCAACCAATGCCTGCACTGCTTCTGCCTGCATATCATTCGACGTACTTACAGTGCTGGTCATATAGTCATCTTCTACTTGCTTACTTAAAACATCTTCTATACTTAATTTATCTTTCAGCTCAATGATCAATTTTTCAGCAGTCTTTTTCCCAATTCCTGGAGCCGCTGAAATTGCTTTTGCATCATTTGCCATTACAGCAAAGCGCAGATCATCTGGTGATAACTGAGATAGAATACTAAGACCGCCTTTCGGTCCAATCCCGCTTACTCCGATTACAAGTTTAAATACCTTCAAGTCATCTTTTGTCAAAAATCCATAGAGCTGCATAGCATCTTCTCTAACATTCATATATGTATGAAGACGCACATCCTGTCCAATCATTGGAAGTGAACCCATAGATTGTGCAGGCATAAATATTTCAAACCCAACACCATTCACATCTACGATTACTCTATCTTCTTCTATCGCTGCCAATTCCCCTCTAATATATGATATCATCTATCTTCACCCTATCTTTAAATTTTTTAATCGTTTCAACATCTCACCAGCAATTACACCTATCACAAATCCAGTCATTAATCCTGCAACCAATAAAACAGGAAAATAGTAGGCAATGTTAAAACTCTCTAAGACGATCATCGCTACTAATAGCTGTCCTACATTATGGCTAACGCCACCTGCCATGCTAATTCCTATAAGGCTAAATCGTTCGCTTTTTTTCAATAAATGCATAACAGTCAGACTTAGCAAACCACCTGCTAAACTATATATAATACTGAATAGATTTGCAAACAAAAATCCCGCTAAAACAATACGGGAAACCGCAAGTAAATAAACATCTCTTATACGCATCTTATACATTGCTATTATTAAAATTAAATTTGCCAATCCTAATTTCACACCAGCAATCCCAAAATTAATTGGAATCAAACTCTCAACATAGCTAAAAATCAATGCTAATGCTGTAAATACCCCAAAATGTACAACCCTTGTTTTCAAAACAGTCCTCCTATTTTGCAGTCGCATCCAAAGCTGCGTCTTCATCAGACTCAATTGTCACAATTATCTTATTTGGCAGACAAACAATTGTCTCTCCATTCTTTGATATAGACTTATGCTTTACACAAATCTGATCACGACAATCTGCCCACATCATACCTACATGTCCATCTTGAATAGAAAGCACATTTGTCTCATTTATTTTAATCTCTTTGTCCTCTTTCAAAGAATATTCTCCTATCAGTTCCCCATCTTGTTGCACGATCACACGTGCAGCTTTCTGTTTACCAAGATAAGAATATCCCAAGAAACCACATCCAGCAATTATAAGCACTACTAAACACAGTACGATATCCATTTTTTTTAATTTCATACGCTTACCTCTCCAAGCCATTTTATCACAAGCATTTTGAATATGCAACCACATGTTCGATTGAATCATTTCTTCTTGTAATCAAAAAAATGCCACTACGTCTGTGTTCTGCACAGACGCAGCGGCATCTATTGTTTTATCTTATAGAATAATTTTCTTTGGACATTTTTCTGCACACAAACCACAGTTTGTACATTTTTCTGGATCAATGTGTGCAATGTTGTCTACTACTGTAATTGCTTGTGATGGACAAACTTTTTCACACATCTTACAACCAATACATCCAACTTTACATACAGACATTACATCTTTTCCTTTATCTTTTGAACTACATTGTACAAGATGTTTTTGTTCATATGGAACTAACTCAATTAAGTTCTTAGGACATGCTGCAACACATTTTCCACATGCTTTACATGCTTCTTTATCTACAACTGCAACACCATCTACTACATGAATCGCATCAAATGGACAAGCTTTTACGCAAGAACCATAACCTAAACATCCATAATTACATGATTTTGGTCCTCCATTTTGCATAAATCCCATAAACGCACAGTCTTCAACACCTGTGTAGTTGTAATCTGATTTTGCCTTATCACATGTACCTGCACATTTGACAAATGCAGTCATACGTGCTTTTTCTGTAGTTTCTTGTCCCATAATTCCAGCAATCACTGCTGCGACTGGTGCTCCACCTACTGGACATCCGCTTACTTCAGCTTCTCCAGCTACAATTGCAGCTGCTAAACCAGAACAGCCAGCATATCCACATCCACCACAGTTATTTCCTGGAAGAGCATTTGTAATTGCTTCTTCTCTTTCATCTACTTCTACTGCAAACTTTTTCCCTGCAAAACCTAGGAACGCACCGATAAATAATCCAGTACCACCTACAATGATTGCAGCCATGATAATTCCTGTAATACTCATCTTCTTCGCCTCCTAAATTAATCCTGAAAATCCAAAGAACGCAATCGCCATAAGACCTGCTGTAATAAGTACGATTGGTGTTCCTTGAAATGCTGGAGATACATCGTTATTTTCTGTTTTTTCACGAATACCAGCCATAATTACGATAGAAATTGTAAAGCCGACAGCAATAGCAAAGCCATTTACAACACCTTCAAGAATATTGTAATTTTTTTGTACGTTTGTCAAAGCAACACCCAATACTGCACAGTTTGTTGTAATAAGTGGTAAATATACACCTAGTGCATTATACAAAGATGGGATTGATTTCTTCAAGAACATTTCTACAAATTGCACTAACGCTGCAATTACCAGAATAAATACAATTGTTTGCAGATATTCAAATCCTGTAGGTACTAAAATAAACTTATAAATAAGGCCTGTAAAGAAAGAGGATATTGTAATAACAAAGATTACAGCGCCTCCCATACCTGCTGCTGTTTCAACTCTTTTTGATACACCAAGGAAAGGACAGATCCCTAAGAATTGACTAAGTACAACGTTATTTACAAGGGCAGACCCAATTGCAATAATTAATAATTCTTTCATATTCTGTACTCCTCCTACTCATTTCCTGTTGGGAAAACTTTTCCGCCACAAGAACTATTTCCGCAATTTCCGCAGCCTTCACCACATCCACTTGCTTTTTCAACTTTTTTACCTTTTTTAGCAGCATTTGCTTTTACTTTATTTTGAGCGGCAACTAAAATTGATAATACGAAAAATGCACCTGGTGCTAAAATAAAGATTGTAATTGGTTCATAAGATGCTGGCATAATTTGAATACCAAAAATTTGTCCTGCACCAATCAATTCACGAACTGCACCAATGCTTGTAAGACCGATTGTAAATCCTAATCCCATACCAATTCCGTCAAATATAGATGGTAAAACTGGATTCTTTGATGCATAACTTTCTGCACGTCCTAAGATAATACAGTTTACTACAATCAAAGGAATATAAAGTCCTAATGATTCATAAAGGCTTGGTAAAAATCCTTCAATCAAGAATTGAACGATCGTTACAAAAGATGCTACAACTACGATAAATGCTGGCATACGTACTGAATCTGGAATAATCTTACGTAACATGGAAATCAACATATTAGACATTACAAGTACAGCTGCTGTACTAAGTCCCATACCAATCCCATTGCTTGCAGAAGTTGTTACAGCAAGTGTTGGACACATTCCTAACATTAATACGAAAGTAGGATTCTCTTTGATAATACCGTTATAAAGTCTCTCCATACAACTATTCATTTACACTACCTCCAATCGCATTATTATAATATGCAAGTGCTGTATTCACTGCATTTGTAAATGCATTCGAAGTGATTGTTGCACCACTGATTGCATCGATTTCATTGTCGCTTGAAGCACCAGTTTTTGTAACTACAAACTGATCTACTTGCTTTCCAACATATTGTCCATTAAATTCTGTTTTTTGTGCATTCATACCAAGACCTGCAGTTTCACTGATGGAAAGGATTTGCACACCTGACACCATTCCTGTTGCAGTCTCAATTCCAACTGTAATTTGGATATTTCCACCATATCCTTCACTAGAAGTAGTTGTGATCACATATGCTTCTGTTGTTCCATCTGCTGCTGTTGCTTCTACAACTTCATCTACTGTACATCCATTTTGGTCTAAATCTACTTCTGCAATTTCAAGTGTTGTATAAGAATCTGCATCCCATACTGCACGATATGCATCTTGTTTTGCTTTTTCTTGTGCTTGGGCAATTGGATCTTTTGTAATTTCATATACAAGCCCTAACAACAGCCCTGATACTAATGTAATTGCAGTAAGAATCATTGTGTTTTTAATAATATTTTTCATTATTTTTCTCCTCCTTTACCAAATGGTTTTGGAAGAGTAACCTTTTCCATCAAAGGAACAAGAAGGTTACTGAAGATGATCGCATAAGAAACGCCTTCTGCTGAGCCACCAAATAAGCGGAATAAACCTGTTAAAATACCTAGGCATACACCATATAAGATCTGTCCGCGTTTTGTAATTGGTGATGTTACATAATCTGTTGCCATGAACCATGCACCAAGCATCAAACCACCACCGCAAAGGTGTGCAGCCACATAATTGAGATCTAATCCATGTCCGCCAAAGATAACAACAAAAATAGCAAATGTAACAATATATGTAACTGGGATCCTAAAGTCAATCACTCCCATTACAACTAAGAAAATAGCACCTATTAATAATGCGATTACAGATGTTTCACCGATTGTACCACTGATATTTCCGATGAACATATCAAATACATCCACTTGTTCTCCCGCTTTTAATAGAGCAAGTGGTGTTGCTCCTGTTACACCATCATATGTAAATGATGTCATTCTTCCTGCAAAAGAGATTAGTAAGAAACATCTTGCCCCAAGTGCTGGATTCATAAAGTTTTGTCCCAATCCACCAAATACTTGTTTTACAACAAGGATCGCAAATACGCTTCCTAGTACACACATCCACCATGGTGCTTCCGCTGGTAAATTAAGTGCTAATAACAATCCAGTAAGTGCCGCACTATAATCACCAATTGTAACTTTCTTGTGCATAAGTTTTTGATATAAATATTCTGTTAGTACCGCTGAAGCTGTTGTGATCACAACAACAATTAGCGCAGAAATTCCGAAGTTATATACCCCAAATGCCGTTGCAGGTAGTAACGCAATGATTACCATTAACATAATATTGCTTGTTGTAACCTTTGAACGTATATGTGGTGAAGATGAAATATTATAATTTTCCCCCATACTATTTCGCCTCTCTCTTTCTTCTATTTGCTATAACAATTTTCTTCATAGAACCAATCGATTGTTTCAAATGACGTTTTGCAGGACATACATAACTGCAAGAGCCACATTCTACACATTCCATTCCTTCCCATTTTACAAATGCCTCTTCATTCAGACGTTCTGCATAATCTGCAAGTCTAGAAGGAACAATTCTACTTGGGCATGCATCTACACAACGGCCACAGTTGATACATGCACTTGGTTCATTTTCTGCAACTTCGTCTTTTGTAAGACAAAGAATAGAAGAAGATGTTTTTGTAATTGGTGTGTCCAATGTGAACATTGCAAATCCCATCATAGGTCCACCAGAAATAATCTTTTCTGGTTCTCCGTTTAAACCTCCGGCAGCTTCTACCACTTCTTTTTGATTCATTCCAAGAAGCACCTTGAAGTTTCCTGGTTCTTTCACGCCATCTCCACTTACTGTAACAATTCGTTCTGTAAGTGGTTTTCCATTTATTACAGCATTATGGATTGCGATCAATGTTTCTACATTATCAACAACACATCCTGCATCTGCTGGAAGCATTGTCGAATTGATTGCTCTCTTTGTTGTTGCATAGATCAACTGACGTTCAGCACCTTGTGGATACTTTGTTTTTAACGCCATAACTTCCATGCGAGGTTCATCTTTTGTAAGTTCACGTAATTTTGCGATTGCGTCCGGCTTATTGTCTTCTACTCCAAAAATCCCTTTTGCATTATCGAATAAGCTTAAAACAACTTTCATACCACTCACTAATTCTTCTGGTTGTTCTAACATTCTTCGATAATCAGCAGTAATATAAGGTTCGCATTCTGCACAGTTTGCAATTACATATTCAATTTTATCTGGTTCTTTTGGTGATAGCTTCACTTTTGTCGGAAAACCTGCGCCACCCATTCCGACAACGCCTGCATCACCAATCATATTAAGAATTTCTTCTTTTGATAGTTCTGCAAATGACTTTACAGGAGTATATTCCACTTCCTTGTATTCTCCATCATTTTCAATCACAATACAATTTACCTTCGAACCTGTTGGATTAAAATGTGGTTCAATTGCTTTTACTGTACCTGATACAGAAGAATAAATCGGTGCTGATACAAATCCACCTGCTTCAGCAATCTTTTGTCCTTTCAACACTTGATCGCCAGCCGCAACGATTGGAGTTGCTGGTGCTCCGATGTGTTGAGAGAGTGGATACACCAAATTTCCTTGTGGCAAAATTGAGACAATTGCTTTATCTTTCGCCAAGCTTTTCCCATCGTTTGGATGAATTCCACCTTTGAATGTAAATAGTCCCATTCTCATTTCCTCCCTTAGTTTTATTATTTTTTGACATTTTTTTCACATATCGCATAACGCACAAACAGAGACCACATCATGTAGTCTCTGTTTCATATAATGATTATTCAGCTGTTTCTTCTTCAACTTCTGTTGTTTCAACCACTTCTGGTTCTAAAGCTTTCATGCTTAAGCTAATTTTTTTATCTTCTTCATTAAGTTCCACAACTTTAGCTGTGATTTCTTGACCAACTGATAATACGTCTGCTGGTTTTTCAACGTGTGCTCTTGAAATTTGAGATACATGTAATAACGCATCAACACCTGCTGCTAATTCTACGAATGCACCAAATTCTGTCATTCTAGCAACTTTACCTGTAACTTCTTTACCTACTGCAAAGTTTTCTGCAGCATTAGCCCATGGATTTGATTCTGGGAATTTTAAGCTTAAAGCTACTTTTGTATCATTGATATCTTTTACAAGAACTTTAACTTCTTCACCAACTTTAAATACTTTCTTAGGATTTTCTACACGTCCCCATGACATTTCAGAGATATGTAATAATCCGTCAACACCACCTAAATCGATGAATGCACCAAAGTCTGTGATATTTTTCACTGTACCAACTACTGTATCACCAACTTTTAATTTTTCAAATAATGCTTTTTGTAATTCTGCTTTTTCAGCAACTAAAAGTGTTCTTCTGTCACCAATGATTCTATTTCTTCTTGGGTTAAATTCGCTGATTACGAATTCAATTTCTTGACCTTGGTATTTTGAAAGATCTTTTTCATATACGTCTGATACTAAGCTTGCTGGAATAAATACTCTAGCTTCTTCTACAACTACGCTTAATCCTCCACCAAGGATTTGAGCTACTGTTGCTTTTAACACTTCTTTGTTTTCGAAAGCTTCTTTTAATCTTTCGTTTCCTTTTTCTGCAGCCAATCTCTTATATGTTAAGAGTACTTGACCTTCTCCATCGTTTACTTTCAATACTTTTGCTGACATTGTGTCGCCAACTGAAACAACTGTTGTTAAGTCAATATTTGGTTCATTTGTGTACTCGCTGCGAGTAATGATACCGTCAGCTTTGTAGCCTATATTTAAAATGATTTCGTCAGGTTTTACATCAATGACTGTACCATCTACAACCTCTCCATTACGTATTGTTTTGAATGAATCCTCTAACATTTGTTCAAAAGTTAATTCCGACATTATTTTGAACCTCCCCAATTATATTCTTGGGCGTTGATGCCCCTGCTGTAATACCTACCGTTTTTACCGACTTTAATTGATTCATATCCAAATCTTCAAGTGTCTGTATATAGTACGTATTGTCACATGCATTACTGCATATTTCAAATAGCTTTTGAGTATTGGAGCTATGTTTATCACCAATAACGATCATAACGTCCACCTCATTTGCAATACTTTCAGCCTCAGTCTGACGCTCTTTCGTAGCACTACAAATTGTATTTAAAACACTTATATCATAACTCTTTTTTGAAATAATTTCAACTAAATATTTGAATTTATTGTAATTAAATGTCGTTTGAGACACAATACAAATGCCTGTATTTTCTGATAGTGTAAAGGTCTCTGCTTCTTCTACCGTTTTAATTACCGTAGCCTTACTTTTTGACCATCCGCAAATACCTTGCACTTCTGGATGTTTTTCATCTCCTATGATGATAATGTGCTTTCCTTTTTCACTTTCTGTTTCTACAATACGATGTATCTTTTTCACGAAAGGACAAGTAGCATCTACACATACCAATCCTCTCTCCTCCAAAATCGTATGTATTCTCTTTGGTACACCATGAGAGCGAATGATCACCACACCTGATGTTAATTTTTTTAAATCTTCTTCACTATCGATCACTTCCACACCATGTAACTTCATATCTTTTACAACTTCGTCATTGTGAATGATCGGACCATACGTGTATATCTTATCTCCAGGTCTTTTTTTCACCTGCTCGTACACCGTCTCTACAGCTCGTTTTACTCCAAAGCAAAACCCTGCTGTTTTTGCTAATTTTATTTCCATGATATATTCCTACTTACATAAATTCTTGATCGTTTCTACCACTTCATCAATAGTCATCTGCGAACTATCAAGATATACTGCATCTTCTGCTTGACGCAACGGAGCAACTTCACGATTCATATCTCTTGCATCTCGCTCTTCAATATCACTTGCAATTGCCTGCAGATCACAGTCTACCCCTTTTTCTTTTAATTCCAAATATCTACGATTCGCTCTTGTTTCAACACTAGCTGTCAAATATACTTTCACATCTGCATTTGGAAGGATTTCTGTTCCTATGTCACGCCCATCCATAACAACATCTTCTGTTCTTGCCAATTCACGTTGAAGTTCTAAGAGATGTGCTCGCACTTCTCCAATCGCTGAAGTTGCAGATGCCATATTTCCAACTGCTTCCTCACGTAATTGTGATGTGACATTTTCTCCATTTAAATAAACTTGCTGCATGCCATCTTCATAACCAATTTTTACTTTCGCATTTTTGCAAGCTTCCACGATTTTTTCTCGCTCGTCTGCATGTAATCCTAATTGAATAAAATACACTGCAAGAGCACGATACATTGCACCTGTATCTACATATATAAACCCTAATTCTTTTGAAACTCTTTTCGCAATAGTACTTTTCCCAGCTCCTGCTGGTCCATCAATCGCAATATTATATCCCATATTTTTCCTCCTAATATATACTATTTCCTGCTGCATATCCTGTTGACCATGCAATTTGTAAATTGAATCCACCTGTCAGTGCATCCAAATCCAGTACTTCCCCTACAAAATATAATCCTGGAACAAGTTTCGATTCCATCGTAGACGGATTGATTTCTTTCACTTTAACTCCGCCTTGTGTAATAATTGCTTCATTGAAATCACGAAGCCCTGTAATTGTCATTGAAAAATGTTTAATCAAATAAACAAATTGTTGCCTTTCTTCTTTAGAAATCAAATTCACCTTCTTCTCAGGATCAATCTTACTTAATTCCAGCATTATCGGAATCAATTTTGCTGGGAACAACTTCCCAATCGCATTTTTAAACTGCTTGTTCCTATTTTCTTCAAAATCGCGAAGCACCCTTTGATCTAATTGTTCTGCAGAAAGCGCCGGTTTCAGATCAATTTCCAACCGAAGCTCTTTGTCCTGTAGTTTTTTCCCAATATAACTACTTGCACTTAACATCAATGGTCCACTTACACCATAATGAGTGAATAACATTTCTCCGAAATCATTATATAACTTTTTCTTACCATCATAAACAGTGGCTTCTACGTTGCGAAGAGATAATCCCTGCAATTCTTTTGCATACCACTCTCTAATTACTAAAGGTACTAATGCCGGACGAATATCTGTCACAGTATGCCCCAATGCTTTTGCAAATTTGTATCCATCCCCATTGGATCCCGTTGTCTGATATGAAAATCCGCCTGTTGCAACAATACAAGCGTCTCCATAAACTTTTTGTCCATTTTCTAACTCAATATATTTAAACGATTCTTTTCCGACTACTTTTTTGACTGCCGTATGAAGATGGATCTCTACACCCAAATTATGGAGTTCTCTTGTAAGTCCTGCTATTACATCTGACGAATGATCAGAAACAGGGAAAATACGATTTCCTCTCTCTACCTTTGTTTTTACTCCAATGCGTTCAAAAAACTCAATCACATCCTGGTTAGTATATCCATAAAAACTGCTAAACAAGAATTTTGAATTAGTCACAACCGAAGCAAACAGCGTTTCCATATCACTAGCATTTGTAATATTGCATCTTCCTTTTCCAGTAATATATATTTTCTTTCCTAACTTTTCATTTTTCTCATATAAATGTACTTCATTTCCATTATACGCCGCAAAAATTGCTGCAAACATCCCCGCGGCACCGCCACCTACTACAAGTACTTTACTCATTGATTTTTCCCTTTCTGTTTTCTATCTTTTTCATTATACACAAAAAGAGGGTGGAAAGTCCACCCTCTTTATTCATCATCTTATTTCACATTCGCATGAGAAGTAGCAACAATTGCAACTCCAGTATCTGCAACATTTTCTACTAACACATCGCCAATTGCAACTGGTGCTTGTGCAACTACATCTTTTAATGCTCTTGCAACATCAAAAATTTTATCTTTTGGAATATCATCTTTTGTTTTACATGCTACTGATACTCTATCTCCTCCAGTAACTTTTACAGTCGAAGTTACAATTCTTGTTGGATTTGTCACTTCTTTTTCTGCATAAGCCTTTCCTCTTGGACATGTATTACCTGTAACGCTAACAACTTCTCCATTTTCCATTTCAACCGCAAGCATGCATCCCAAAGGACATCTAATACAAATCAAATCTCTTTTTTCCATTATTTTACGCCTCCTCGATTTTCACGGTAATTGTCTTAAGATCTGGATATTCCGCCAATTTTGCTTTTGACAACTTAATTTCTTCCATTTCTCCCGGTGCAACAACTGGACGTTTTCTTCTCATTACACATTCTTCTCCAAAATATGTAGCAACATAGCAGTTTTTATATACACCACCTACGCGGAAACGAACTGTCAAATTCTCTTCCATATTATCTGGTCTAATAAATTTTGGCACTGTATAACGAACGCCTGCTGTAGGGATAATATCAATACGTGCTGCATCTTGTTCCGTTTCCCCTTTGATGTATCGTACTGCATTTTTCCCTGCCATAGCAGCTTCTTCCGAAACAAAATCAACTAAGTCATGTACATGAAGTACATTACCACAAGCAAATACACCTTCCATGCTTGTTTCTAAACTTTCGTTTACAACTGGACCATTTGTCACCATTTCCATATCAAGGTTCAATCCTCTTGACAATTCATTTTCAGGGATCAAACCGCAAGACAATAACAATGTATCGCAAGGAATATATTCTTCTGTTCCTGGAATTGGTTTATTTCTTTCATCTACTTGTGCAAGAGTAACACCTTTTACTCTTTCTTTTCCATCAATATCAACTACTGTATGGCTTAATTTCAATGGGATTCCAAAATCATCTAAGCATTGAACTATGTTTCGCTTCAATCCACCGGAATATGGCATTAACTCAGCAACAACTTTTACTTTTGCACCTTCTAATGTCATGCGGCGAGCCATAATAAGTCCAATATCACCAGAGCCAAGAATAACAACTTCACGTCCTGGTAAATATCCTTCCATATTTACAAGACGCTGTGCTGTACCAGCCGAAAAAATACCTGCTGGGCGATATCCTGGTGTATTCAAAGCTCCACGAGGACGTTCACGGCATCCCATAGCAAGAATAATTGCTTTTGCTTGAATTTCAAATAATCCTTCTTCTCGATTCATAGCTGTTACAACTTTTTCTTTTGAAATGTCCATAACCATTGTATTTAACATATATTCAATATCAAGTGCTTTTACTTTATCAATAAATCTTCCTGCATACTCAGGACCAGTTAGCTCTTCCTTAAATGTATGTAAT
>CAYTRJ010000052.1:0-12235 GCA_964440185.1 uncultured Faecalimonas sp.
TTGCACTGGTCAGTTCATTTTTCTCATATAATTCTCCCAATGAACGAAAATGACTCTCATACTGGTAATTTTTCAATGAATGCTGAATATTCCTTGCTATCGCACTGTCTACATACTCATCTGTACTCTTTTTCGTTGAAAAAATCATGGCATCATCGTTATAACGTTTCCCACCCAAACTCATGGTACCGCCATAACGGATATAATCATCAATTCCACGAAGTCCTAACACCTGTTCAAATTCACGATAGGAAATAAAAGTGGTATGTGTCATCACACAGCGGTCATACAATTCCTCGTTTTCCGTAAATAAAAATCCCAGTGAATCAGTACCCGATAATACAATTTTCATTCCACTGGCTGCAAATACATCAGAAAATAAGGCTGCACCTTCAATAAAATCATCCAGCAATGTTACTTCATCAATAAACACATAGCGATAACCCTTTGCTTCCAAATATTTTAGATCCTGATTTACATCAGCAAGTCTCTTACTGTCCTGAAGCTGAATAAACACCGCTTTCCTACGCATTTTTTCATCCATTTCAGAAATCAACTGACGGATCAGCGTTGTTTTACCTGTTCTTCTAAGACCATATAAAATGTAAACCCGATCATGAATATCTCCATAAACATACTCGTGGATCTGTTCGTAACATTCACGCTTCTTCCATTTTTTTACCGGCTTCACAAAACGATCTAAATCTTCACCAATTCTAACAACACACCGAAATTCATAAGCTGGTTCTGGTGATTTCTCAATTTCCATATCTATATCTTTCAATAAGTTCTGCAATACTTTTCTTCGCGCAATCTGTGCTGTCAAAAGTTCCAATTCTTCATCTTTTGTTCTTCTGGAACGCTGTTTTCCCTCTTCTCGCCACTGATAATAGGCATACTCCTTACCGTTGATCTTTTTGTAAGTAATACCACCCTGTGGCAGAGATTCAATCTCAGCCATTATTTTGCTATATTCTTCCTTTGACATATGAATCCCTCCTTATAAACCCATATTAACTTTTTTAACTTTTATTGTAAAGTTAAAAAAGTTGTATTTTTATAGTATATACAAAAAAAGCCGGTGTAACCGACTTTTTTTAAGACTCTAATCCTTTTTCTTTTTTCAGAATTACACATTCACATAATTCAATGATATCTGCATTGTCGAATCTTACCATTACAGTCATTCCAACTTCCAGTTCTTCCTGTGTTTCCATCCAGCCACTGGTATTTCTAGTCTTGTTCAAAATATAATATCTGTAATACATTCTTATACACCTCTGCTCTCATTTACATATCTTATTTCTCTCTTGTATTTGTAATATGTTGCCCTTGATACTCTAGCTAATTTCATACACTCTTCATCTTTTAAACTTCCACCAAATGATTTTGAATGTTTTAATATTATTGATTTTGCTGGTGCTTCTTTTTTTACCACTAATTTTGTACCAGTGACATGTCCTATTTGTTTTCCTTTCAATCTTGCAGTTTCAATTCCTTCTTTCGTTCTTTGTCGAAGATCTTCTACTTCTTTTTCTGCCTGTTCAAAAGCAATTCTTATCTGCTCCTTTGCAAGATCAATTACAAATTTATTCAACGCTTCGATGATATTGTTTAAGAACGTGTCTGTTGCCTTATTTCCTGTATTAATATAAACATCAATTTCCTTCTGGACCGCATCTTTATATACGGATGTATTTATGTGAGGTTCCTTTAGGAATACCAATACAATTCCTTTGTGAAAAAGTTCTTCATATAATGCACATCCATCATCAGCATTTCTACTCATACGAGATACAGAATCAAAGATGATCCATTCTCCTGGCTTCACATTTTTCAGTATGGAATCAAAAACCTTTCTTCCTTCCACTTTTCTACCCGTGTATGTTTCTGAACGAATGATTGCATCTGGGTAAGCAGCTTTAATATTTCTAATCTGCCTTTCCAAGTTTTGCTTTTCCGTACTAATTCTGCAATATCCAAATTTTCTTAATTCTGACATAATAACTGCTGCTTCCTTTCTACATACTAACAAAATCGTCTTTATTTAGTGATAATTCTAACGACCGTCTTTTTTATAACTAATTATACCACCTATTTACCCACCTTTCAATTATAATTCTTCTGTTATAGTAAATTTATAACAATACAAAAGTAATTATATATACACATTTACTAATTTATAAATTAGTAAATCGTAAATAAGTAAATTGCATTCAATATATTGACTTCTACATTTAAGTGAATTATAATTTAGTAAATCGTAAATAAGCAAATCGGAGGTTTTAATATGTTTATAGGTAGGGAAAAAGAAATTGGAAATTTAAACAAACTATATGCTTCAGATAAATTTGAATTCGCAGTAATATATGGCCGTAGACGTGTTGGAAAAACTGCCATCATTAACAAATTCATAAAAGGAAAATCTTCTATTTGTTTTACTGGAGTGGAAACAAACGAAAAACAAAACTTAGAAAATTTTAGTAAATGTATTTTAGAATATGTTACTAACAAACCTATCAATACCTCATTTGATTCTTTCCAAGCTGCATTAGAATATGTATTTGATCTTGCTGAATCGGAAAGATTGGTGCTGGTAATCGACGAATATCCATATGTAGCTCGTGCTTCCAAAAGCCTTGCTTCCACATTGCAATTATTGATTGACAAATACAAAGATACTTCTAAATTATTCTTGATTCTTTGTGGTTCTTCTATGTCTTATATGGAAGATCAAGTGCTTGCGTACAAAGCACCTCTTTATGGCCGAAGAACTGCTCAATTCAAAATACAACCATTTGAGTTCCAGGAAGTATGCAAATATTTTACTCATTTGTCAAACGAAGATAAAGCGTTAGCTTATGGCATTGTAGGTGGGACACCACAATATTTGCTACAGATAAATGACAAGTTATCCATTGCAGACAATATAAAAAATACGTATCTCAATCCTGTTTCTTCTATTTACGAAGAACCTCAGAACTTACTAAAACAAGAAGTACGTGAACCAGCTATTTATAACGCTATCATTGCTGCTATTGCTACTGGATATTCCAAAATGTCAGAAATATCAACAAAGGTCGGTGAAGACACTAGTGTATGTGCAACATATATTAGAAATTTAATATCCCTTGGGATTGTAAAAAAAGAAACGCCTTTCGGTGAAGATTCTGCCCGTAAAACCATTTATTCCATTGAGGATAATATGTTCCGTTTTTGGTATCGTTTTGTTCCAGAAAATGTATCTATTATCTCACGTGGTGCAGCAGACCTTGCTTACAACAAAATTTCACCTCACTTATCTAGTTACATGGGTGGCATTTTCGAAGACATTTGCAAGCAATATTTATGGTCACTTCTATTAACCGATAAATGTATAATTAATTTTACAGACATAGGTAGATGGTGGGGAACAAATCCAAAAACTAGAATGCAAGTCGAAATTGATATTATGGGAACCGCCGATAAAAATAATGCTCTTTTTGGAGAATGTAAATGGACTAATGAAAAAGTAGATTTGAGTGTATTAGAAAGTTTGATAGAAAAAAGCCAGTTGTTCCACTATACAAATAAATATTACTATCTGTTTGCTAAAAATGGATTCACAAAAGGATGTATAGAAAAGGCAGAGGAAATGGGAAATGTGATATTAGTGGATTATGGGAATATGGTAAATCCTAGGTAGTGTAAATCATTTTGTGTAAACCACTCAGAAACATACAAAAATGCAGAGAGTTTCTTGCTCTCTGCATTCCTTAATTTTCTGCTTCTTCATTTGCTGTCATTAATTCCTCAACAAAATAATTTCGAATATCTGTTATTATGCTGAACCTTTTTTTACTATTTGCAATTCATAACCCAAAGCATCCAATATTTTGCTAAACGCTCTAAGCGTTGGTATACTTTCTTTTCTTTCAATTCGTGAAATTGCTTGTTGTTTGTTTCCGGTCAGTTTTGCTAATTCCTTTTGCGTGATTTTTTCTTGTTTTCGTAAAGAAATCATTTCTCCTATCAATTTATACTCGGCACGTGATTCATCCCATGCCTTTCTAAATTCAGGGCTTATGTCTCTTTGCTTCTCAATTTCTTCTTTTACGTTAATTGGTGCAAATGGCATAATCTATACCTCCTAAATAAATGTTTTTCCTAATTGTTTTCCAAGTTCTTTCGCTCTCTTTTTAACAATTTTTACATCTGTTTTCTCTGTTTTGTTCTTCTGTTTTCTACAAGAATGAAGAAGATATATATTTTCTTTGTCTACCACAATATAAAATATGCGATTATCCTTTTGGAAATATACTTCATATACTTTCTTCTCCCAACGCTTGAACCTGATTTTATCAAATTCTCCGTTTTCCATAAGTTCCAATACAGATAAACCATCTGTTTTTTCATCTTCTGGCAAGCTATTTATATAGTCAAGTATTAAATCTCTTCCAGAACTTGAAAAATAACTATGTATCGTCATTTGAAATCCTCGCTTCCTCTTTTGCAGTTTTATCATACAACTTATATGTTGTATTTGTCAAGCGTAAATTGCATTTGATGTATTGACTTCTGCCTTTAAGTCAATTTAATTTTCTGCTTCTTCATTTGCTGTCACTAATTCCTCAACAAGATAATTTCGAATATCTGTTACATGGTAAAATTATACAAATATTTTACGGAAGTCACGACATCTTTCGTGTCATGGTAGTTCACAAATTTTGCTTGTTCTTACACAACACAATTTGCAAACGACTATAATGTAATTGTCCCATCTGTACAAACAATAGTTTTTACATTGGTATATGATTTCCAAGAAGATCCTTTGGTAATATTACCCCATTCCTTCATCGAGCCTTTGTAGGTGATGCTTCGTAAAGATGTGCAGCTGCTGAATGCATATTTTCCAATACTCGTCACACTATTTGGTATGGTAATGCTGGTTAAGGATTCGCAGCATTCGAATGCACCGTCCATAATACTCATTACACCATCTGGTATCGTGATGCTTCTTAAGGATTTACAACCATCAAATGTAGTTTTACTGATCCTCGTTACACCATCTGGTATTCTAATGCTAGTCAATGCTGTACAGTCTTCGAATGCAGATGCACCAATACTCGTTACGCTGTCCGGTATGGTGATGCTACTTAAGGATTCGCAGCTGATGAATGCCATGTTTCCAATACTCGTTACACTATTCGGTATCGTAATGCTAGTTAAGGATTTGCAGCTGGCGAATGCACCAAAGTCAATACTTGTTACACCTTTTGGTATCGTGATGCTGGTTAAGGATGTGCAGCTGACGAATGCATTTTGCCCTATCTTTGTCACGCTATCATCAATAATGACAATTACTGTATCAGCCAACTCACTATTGTTGTTGATCACATTCTTTACATTACCATTTGGATAGATCTTCAATCCATAGGTTTCGGTTAATGTATCCCAGTCTGCTAACAGGTTCATATTTGCATCGTAAAATCCAGCAGTTGGTTTTGGTTTTTCGCACATTTTTTCACACATTTCCTCTGCCTTGCTTACTGCAGCTCCCATTGTATCCTCCAAATAGTCTTTTACCATTCCGTTTGTCATGTATTCGACCATTCCAAGTATCAAAAAGCCAATGATCACAATCTTGGCTGTCCGTATGACCATTATCATGATTCCTTTTACTCTCATTTCGTTTTCTCCTATAAAAAACTGCAGTGAAACACAATCGTCTTTCACTGCAGTTGACTACTAGTTACAATATTTACCGAACTCTTCATAGAATTTATTTATAGCATCTGTATTTTTATATTTTCCATATCCATATGTATCTACAAATGTTCTAATATCATCCATATTTGTTCGGTTAAATACCCATTGCTCTTTTCTCAATGTCCATGTGCCGCTTGACAGATCAGGAACTTCCCTTTCTTTTCCTAATACTGTCATAGTATTGGACGTTTGATTTTCTTTTTTTGCACTTAATACATTTTCCAGTGCAGCAGTATATTCTTCTTCTGTTTTCCATGTGGAACTGATCTCTAACCCACCATCTGCTTTATCTACAAAGCTTCCATCTTCTGCTTTGAAAAATTCAGCATCTATGAATCTCACATATGACTTTGTTAGCGCATCTGTGTTGTCAGTTTCTACTATATATATAGTAACTGTCTTTTTCACAGTATTTCCAAAACTATCCTTTGCTTCATATGTCACCGTAACACTTCCATCATCTGTAAATGATGTGAAATCTTCAGCTTGATATGCTGGTATAGTTACAGACGTACCATTTTCTAGGTTTCCATCTTCTAAGTCAGTTGCACGTACTTTTTCGAAAAGACGTTCCTGTGTGATACTTCCATTTTGTGCTTCTTCTAATGTAAAGTATCGATCATACGCTTCAATCTCTGGGAATTTGTCCCATTTTGCTTTTAATAAAGTGTTCTGATCCAATGTAATTGTCTGTCCTGCATCATATGATTTTCCAACATCTTTTCCTTCAGCTATTTCCCACGTTACAAATGAATAATCTTCACGGTCTGGTTTTTGAGCAACTGTAAATTGTGGGTTCTTATATGTGCCAAAAGAATTAAAATATTGGTCTTTTGTTTCAGGATCGATCACATAATCAGATCCATTCAGATCATATGCTAATGTGATCTGTCTTGTATAACATCCGTATAATGTTATATCTTCTGTCAGATTCAGTTTCGCATTTGATGCACATAAGATCGTTGCATTTCCTGTTGTGTCTTTCGCCCATCCAAGCTTTTCCCATCCAGATTTTTTGTATTGGTTGTAACAGGTAATATCTACGGATGTATCTCTATTGTACATTGTCTCTGATTTTGTACGTGTCATCTGTTTATTGTCGTCGTAATCAATAAACGTTGCTGTGATCTCTTTTTCATAAATTGCGTATAAATACAGGTCATGGTCTGGCATAGTTGTATATCCTAAGCCAATCGTTTCATCTGCATCTGTATTCCACCCAATAAATTTCCATCCTGGTTTATATGCCTTATTTGACAGATCAACCTTATCTCCATATCCTACTGTTGCTTCTGTGAAATCTGCATTTTGACCTAGATTTGTAGCATAATCATAAGTTACTTTGTAGCTGCGTTTTTCCCAATGAGCATATACTGTCTGGTCTTTTGTTCCTGTAAATTTATCGCTGTCTTTTATCTCTGTTCCACCTTTTTTATCAGTGTACCAGCCAAGAAAATCATACCCATCTCTTTTCGCTGTAGGCAGTTCTCCGATCACATAATCGTTATATACTGTTTTTTCTTTTACGTCACAGCTACCACCATTTGGATCAAAAATGAGCTTATAACTGATTGGTTTATAATATGCATTTGCTTCTGCCACTTTTGTTACTGTATAGGCTTTATCAATCTTGTAATTATAATATCCTTTTGGATAAGCAGAATCGCTACTGTCTAAATATTTAGGTGTATAGACTTGATTTTCTTCTACAAGTTCTTCTGTGGATGTTAGATACACCCATTTTTCTGTTTCTAAATTCCATGTCCAATGCTTTGTTGTCTGCATATATTTATCTGGCATTTCTGGTTCCGGTGCCGCTGCAGTTCCCTTTACAACTGGGATGATTGTCTTATTCCCTGCATTATCATAAATCACGATCGCTACGGATACTTCATCTGTACTCTGATATGTTAAACCTGTTAATAGATTTACATTCGATTTTGTGTACAAATATCCATTTGGATTTGTTCCTTCCAGATTCATTTCCACGACATTTTGATTGCCTTTACTATCCCATGATACTAAAAATGATTCTTTCACATCCGATACATTGAACGAATATACCGCATATAATGTGATGTCTTTAGCTGGCATTTTTTTGTTTGTTAAACAGATCGTATCTAGTTTGCTTTCAGCCCAGCCTAAAAAGATCCTTCCATCCTTTGTCGCTGTCTTACTTAAATCTACATCTGTATCATAATATGCTGTTACACTAGATGCTCCGTCTAATGTTCCACCATTTGCATCATATGTGACTGTATATTTATTTGCTGTCCATTGCGCTACTAATGTTAATGCAGATGTAACAGTAATAGAATCTCCTGGCTGATATACCTTATTGGCATCTACATCTTTCCATCCTTTAAAGGTATATCCTGTTTTTGTTGGTGCGTCATTTGGAATCGTTGCACTTACACCATGCAGTACGGTCATACTTCCAGGTCCACCAGTACCACCATCATTATCAAAGATGATCTGATAGCTGTTTTCTTTCCATGTAGCTACTAATGTAATATCCCCTGTATTTCTTGTATCTAATTGTGCATATAAGTCATCTGCACTGCTAAAGGAATCTGTATCACCTTTATTGATCCCTTCACTTAGATTGCTTATTTGGATATTTTTGAATGTGACCTGATTGCCTTTTACATATCCGCTTCCACCTCCATAGATGAGCAAACGGATATCATGTGTCTTATCTGCATCTGCAGGACATTTCATGTCAAATTCTATATTTTTTCCAAATCCAATGTTCTTAAATACTAAAGCTTTGCTATCTGTAAAATCATAGATAGCTACTGATATTTCTGTTGCAGAACCACTTTCTAATTTCGCCTCATCCATTGTTACTGTATATGTTGTTCCAGGTACTAGGTTGGATTTCAGTGCATTCCAATTATAATTATGGTTGCTATAATCAAATTCACCATTATCTGCTTCCAGATTTTCAAGTGTGAGATAATCTCGATATGTAGCAAATGATGTACCTTTTGTTGTATTTACTTCAATACGGATATACGCTGCATTTTTTGAAATCGGATGGATCTTTGTATAAGAAGATTCTCTTTTGATAAAGTTTCCATCTGCATCATATGAATAAACCGCACATATTTCATAATTTGACTGCAATGTGATACCGCCTTGTACCGGAATCAGATCCGGTGTGGCTGCATATCCATTCCATACAGCACTATATTCTCCCGTATCATTATCAATTCCGCCTTTTTCTTCTAATGCTACTGCACTCATGTTCAGCGTTGTTACCTTTGTTTTTTCTGTCCATCCAACAAATTCATATCCTTCTTTGTTATCAAGTGGAACATAGGATTTGCCATTTAATACAGTATATGTTGTAGGATTTAGAGCTTGTTGTGTACCACCATCCAATTCGTAAGTAATCGTATATTCGTATGGCATATAATGATACTCAATACCAATTCCTTTTGCTGGCTGTGTGTACTTTCCATACGCATAATGTCCCCATGACGAACCAAGTCCACCTGTTCCAAATGTTTCATACATATATGCGCCTTTTGGAACCTTCACTGCCTTACTTTGATCGATTGCTATACTTGTATTATATGTACCAGTAAATGTTGTTGTACCAATCTTATATGCATCTTGGGTGCTATTAGTTCCTGTACCATCAAGTCCCCACATCCAATGAGCTATTGTATTAGTAAAGCTGGCTGCACTTCCCTTTTTCCATGTATCACATCGGATACACTTTGTATAATAGTATCCGTCTGAGCGGAGTTCAGTTGTTCCTGTGTAGCTGTGTCCTAATGCACTGCTTGTTGCACCACATCTAGTACATGTTCCCTTTTTTGTACATGTTGCACCCGAATAATTGTGTCCCAATGCATCCGTATAATGTGCTGTTGCCCCTACTTGACTACAATAAGAACATACATATCTCCATTCACCTTTTGTTGTACACGTTGCACTAGATATTGTTTTTTTCTTGCTCCAACTATGATCCCCATAATAGTATCCTTTCCCATATTCTATAGTACCATAAGCACCTACTAAGTCCTGTCCGTTGTAATATAAAGTTCTACTTCCAGAACCACCACATTTAGTACATCCTACAATAGTCTGTGTTCTATTATATGCTTTTCCACCATATGTTCCCGATACTGTTTTATATGTGTTGGTAGCTTTTTCGCAAGTAACTTTATTACTGCTACACTCTGCATGAGATACATCTGAATCATTCCACAGTATCATCCCAGCTAACAACACTGGTATCATAATAAGCAAGAACTTCTTTCCTATCCTATGAGTCTTTTTCTCTTTCATGTGTTTTCCTCCTTCCTATCAGTGACTAATATATTGACTTATTTACTCTTTTTATTGTATAAATTTTCTTTTCGCAACACCGTCACACATTTCTTGAAGCGCAAGCGACTATAATGTAATTGTTCCATCTGTGCAAATAATAGTTTTTACATTGGTATATATTTTCCAATTGTAAACATAGGTAATATTTCTCCATTTCTCCATTGAACCTTTGTATGTGATACTGGCTAAGGAGTCGCACTCATAGAATGCTTTGTAACTAATACTTGTTACACTGTCTGGTATAATGACGCTGGTTAAGGAGTCGCAGTATTTGAATGTATTGGATTCAATACTTGTTACGCTATTTGGTATTTTGATGCTTTTTAAGGATCTACAGTAGATAAATGCTTCGCTAGTAATACTCGTCACACTATCCGGTATAGTGATGCTGGTTAAGGATTTGCAGTAATAGAATGCAGATGCACCAATACTCGTTACGCTATTCGGTATGGTGACGCTGGTTAAGGAGTCGCAGTATTTGAATGTCATGCTCTTAATACTTGTTACACCATTTGGTATCGTGATGCTGGTTAAGGATGTGCAGCTGTTGAATGCACCGCCCCCAATACTCGTCACACTATCTGGTATTGTGATGCTGGTTAAGGATGTACAGCTGGCGAATGCATTGTCCCCAATACTTGTCACACCATCCGGTATGGTAATACTGGTTAAAGATTTGCAATAGTAGAATGCCCTACCTCCAATACTCGTCACACTATCCGGTATCGTGACGCTGGTTAAGGATTCGCATTCATAAAATGCACCGTCCCCAATACTCGTCGCACCATCCGGTATGGTAATGCTAGTTAAGGATTTGCATCTAATGAATGCGCTGTCCCCAATACTTGTCACACTATCCGGCATGGTAATGCTGGTTAAGGAGTCGCAGCTGTTGAATACACTGTTTCCAATACTTGTCACACCATCCGGTATGGTAATGCTGGTTAAAGATTTGCAACAGTAGAATGCCATACCTCCAATACTCGTCACACTATCCGGTATCGTGACGCTGGTTAAGGATTCGCACCAAGAGAATGCATTTTGCCCTATCTTTGTCACGCTATCATCAATAATGACAATTGCTGTATCAGCCAGCTCGCTATAATTGTTGATTACAGAATACGCTGTTTTACTTACTTTATAGTTGCTTGCGTTAACCGAAATATCCAAACCATACGTTTCGGTTAATGTATCCCAGTCTGCCAACAGATTCATGTTTGCATCGTAAAATCCAGCAGTTGGTTTTGGTTCCTCACACATTTCCTTTGCTTTACTTACTACAGCTCCCATTGTATCTTCCAAATAGTCTTTTACCATTCCGTTTGTCATGTATTCGACCATTCCAAGTATTAAAAATCCAATGATCACAATCTTGGCTGTCCGTATGACCATTGTCATGATTCCTTTTACTCTCATTTCGTTTCCTCTTTTCTATTAATGACTAATATATTGACTTATTTACTCTTTTCATTGTATAAATTTCCTTTTTCTAAGAGCAGGATAACATCCTGCTCCTATATAGGGTTAAAAACAAAAGCCGAAGGATACGCCATGTGATTCTGGTGCATGATCCATGTTTGTACTATTTCCCTTTTTATCTATACTCCAAAAAGAATCTTCCCTATCTGGAAGACCAGTACGAAGCCACCAGATATTTGCAGCACCATTGTACTGTAATGTCGCTTTACTCATATCATACCAATAACTCATATCTAAACCACTAGATATCCATTCGTTATATGTTGGTTCGGTTGCAACACTTCCATTTGCTTTATAGTACTCATACTGTGTTCCTTCATCATTATATACAGCATACCCAAACCATGTACCGAACGTTCCAGAAACTTCTGCCTGTGCTAATAAAAACAACTTATCACTGCTTGTCTCTGTTGTTGTAGCATTATCATCTGTATCAGCCCCACCTAAGTTTGTCTTTTTCGATACAGCTTTGATATTACTCTTTACACCATCTTCCAAGCTGTTTAGCATATCGTTTTGCAGATAACTATACATTTCAGATCCATCCCAGCTTCCACTGTTTGTATCAGTACTGTTCATCTGTGCTTTACCCACAATGTCTATCACTTGGAACGTTAATGGCGCTGTTCCACTTCCGTCTGCGTATGTGTCATGGTTCTTGCCT
>CAYTRJ010000053.1:0-12034 GCA_964440185.1 uncultured Faecalimonas sp.
GGTACAAGGTACCGCTAACACCCCGGCTGCACGTTTTTTGATTATACTATCATTTCTATCGAAATGTCAATGCTATTCACGTTTTTTCTGTCTCAATTCTCTGAAAAAATTTTTCATCAAATTACTACATTCCTCTTGTAGTACATCTATTTCAAGCTCTACTTGATGATTGAACTCCTCCATTTGAAGTAAGTTCAAAATAGACCCGGCACATCCCGCTTTGGGATTCATACAGCCTACCACAACTTTTTTAATACGGGACTGTACAATCGCTCCCGAGCACATCTGACACGGTTCCAACGTAACATACATGGTACAATCTTCCAAACGCCAATCGCCCATTTTCTTACATGCTTTTCTGATAGCCATCATCTCTGCATGGGCAATCGTGTTCTGATCTATCGTTCGCCTATTATAGCCTCTAGCAATAATCTTGTCCTGATACACGATAACACATCCAATCGGGACTTCTCCCAATGCATATGCTTTTTTTGCTTGCTTGATTGCTTCTTTCATATATCTTTCGTTTTGATTCATCTTATATCACCAATTCCTTCTTCCGATATTATACTTAAGAAATCCCGACCTGTCGACACCAATATCCAAAGTCTTCATAAGTATTTTGTTCATTTTCCGCAAGGGTGATCGGAACATCCTGAATCCTTCGAAATTCCGTAAATCCGAATGCATTTGCTGCCATTTTTTCCTTCTCATGATAAATGCCAGGAACACCAATCCATTTTTTCCCTTCTTCCTCTATGTAAAGCAAATGGTGATAATTATAAAAGCCGTGAAGCAAAAAACTATTATTTGCGATGCGCCAATCTTTGCGTGGCAAACGTGATAACTCCTGTCTTTGTATCTTTTCAAAAACAGAATTGCTATCCGTCACATACTCTTCCTCTATCTCTTGTGCTTCCACTGGCATTTCGTATACTTCCCATGATGCCACATACTTTTCTCCCGTTTTGTTTTGAAATAAAATCCCTTTCACTTCATCCAGTTCTTTTCCATACACTTCTAATGTTCTTTTATCCATCTGCCCCTGCATTTTCACGAAACCTACATTACGTATCCGTTCTCCATTCTCATATTGATATAAATATTCTGTCTGTTGCTCCATACAGTCCCCTCCGATTCTTGTCTTACATCTCACTTTATTCGCAAACAGGTAAAAAAAGAACAAAAAAAGGACTGAATTCACAGTCCTAATTTCAATTCCTGATACAATCGCTTGGCGTAGCTATCTGTCATCCCACAGATATAATCTGTCACAAGCAGCAATCTTAAATACAGTTTTTCTATTTCATCTTTTCCATCTGCATGATGATGATATGCGCTTTTATAATTTTCTGAAATCAATGCTACCACTCTTTTATCAATGTCATTCAGTTCTTCATCTGTATCATAATTTACAACAGCTCTCACAAACAAATTCATCAAGAAACGCAATATGTGTGATTCCGTCACTTCCATTTTGTAAATAGCAGCCGTACTAAACACTTTTTGAAATGCCAAATCCCCAAGCAGATCCATAAGGCCTTGTGCATATGTACCTTCAAAAATATCCTTATTGTAAGTACCTTCCATGATTGCTCGGTAGTTAGATGTAAAACCATATGTCGCACAGTTGATCAAGAATCCTTGTACCTGAACAATCCAATTCTTCACTGCGTATTCTTCTGGATGGTTCACATTTCTTTTCACACCACTTTGATATTTATGCTCCAAACGTTCCATTGGCTTAAACGGATTCTCAGGTTCTTTTTCCTGCAGTTCCCGAAGTGCTTCCCGCAATTGATGATACGTCAGAAATCCTTTCACATAAGCATCTTCAATATCTGCTGTTTTATATGCAATATCATCTGCTGCTTCCAAAATGAAAGTCAACGGATGACGCTTCCCATCCGTTCCTGTTTCTTTCGCAATCGCAAGAAACATCTCTTCATCTGCCAAATAATATCCCATCTTTTTATCTTTGATATTTCCCGTAGTTTTATCAATCCCTGTAGATGGGACTGGATATTTTACAATGGTATTCAAAAGTGCATATGTCAAATTCATTCCATATTCATCCACCAGATAATGAAGCTTTGTCACAAGACGAAGCGCTTGTGCATTCCCCTCAAAATGATAAAAATCTTCTCTCATCTGTTCCGTCAGCAATTGATCGATTGGTTTCCCTTTAAATTCTAATATTGGCAAATTTTCTTTAAACCAATCTCGGATAGCGCTTTCTCCGAAGTGTCCAAAAGGTGGATTTCCAATGTCATGGATCAAACCTGCACATTGAAGCACATGGCAAATTTCTTCTTTTCGTTCCCATGTAAAATCAGGGTCTTTAATATATTTCAAAATATATTCTCCAATGTTTTGCCCCAAAGATTTCCCATAAGAAGATACTTCCAGCGAATGAGTCAATCTGGTTCGGATAAAATCACTTTTATCTAAAGGAAATACCTGCGTCTTATCTTGCAAACGTCGAAAGGAAGCACTTCCAATAATACGATGATAGTCTTTCTCAAACTCACTCCGAAGGTCATCTCCCTTTTTTACTTGTCCGGTATATTCACGCGGTCTTTTCGCGCAAAGTAATTGCTCCCACTTCATACGACTTCTCCTCTCACTCGTTACTGAAACGTCTCAGCATGATTCAGCACAGACGCACTGTATAGAAATAGTACATCTGCATTTTCTATATCTATCATATCACACACACGCTCAACAGGGATATAACGAATATCCACAAGCGTAACTTTTTCATACCCTTGTGCCAAAAGCGGTGCCAAACTGCTGGCAAAGGAATCGCGAAACAGTATTAATTCTCTCCCTGTCATTCCTTTTGGATTTTCAATTGTTACCAAAGATAACGCCCCTCCAAGAAATAGCTCATAGCCATCATATCCATTTATTTTTTCTGTATTATAAACCTTGATTTCTTGATCATGCTCCCAATCATAAACGCACATTCCTTCTATGACATCATTTGTTACATACTGCATGGTATCTGACAACTGCTTCATTTCATATTGCCCTGCATATACACCATAAAATGGTTCCTCTATCGTTTTTACTTCATATGTTTTTGGTAAAGTTATCCCCATTTCACCTGCAAATTTGTCTGCGATATCCACAATTTCTTCTTGTTTCCAGTGGGTATCTGTGGAATAAAAATCATTTAAAGAAAGTTCCTTTTCCAACGAAATGTATTTTATACCTTCCACCTTACTTGTCATTTCAAATAAAGTTTCATAATCCATCTTCAAAAATCCATTTTCTTCTGCCAGATAATAATTCTTGTCTGGAATCACAGACAGATAAACTGCATTTTCTAGAAAGTATGTTGTTTTTATTTGTTGAAGTTTTTTCAATAATGTATCTACACTCTTTTCATCTAGCGGATACTCCATACAGCTCAGATGTCCTTCTGCTTCGTAAAGACCATTTTCATCCCTTGTCATGGATGTTGCTTGATTTATCGTTAACAACTGCTTCCGAAACGGAAACTGCTCTGCTACATATTTTTCAAATTCACTCATATAGCGTCCTGTTAACACATTTGATACTGAAAACGTTGGACATTGCTGCAGCTTACGTCGCTCTGATGCAGAAAATTCTTGATCCGGCCACAGCCAGCAGACTGCCGTTATCGCAACTAAACAAACAATTCCTATCCTTTTCATGTTGCCTCCTAAAATCGAAAATATAAAAACGGATTAAATGAACCACCGATCAAACTTGCCGTCGCCAACAAAAGTAATATAATTACAATTCCCAAATTCACCTTAACCTTTTTCAACAGCGGTGTCGCTGCAATTCCACCAATCAGGAAATAAGGAAAATAACTTTTAAAATAGTAAAGAGACTCTGCATTTATCAAAGGTATCCTTCCAATTCCAAATAAATTTCCAATTGTGTTGAATGCTTCTTTTAAACTCGATGCATCAAAAATCACAAATCCGATCAAAACCAACAACATGGTATATAGATGACTTCCTTTATGAATCCCAATATATTTTTCAATCATCAAAAGCACCGCATAGAAGATTCCCCATATCAAAAAGTTCCACGTTGTCCCATGCCAGATTCCAGTCAAGCACCATACTATAAAGATATTTATCAATTGTCTTTTTAAACCTTTGCGATTCCCGCCTAGAGGAATGTATACATAATCCCGGAACCATGTTCCCAATGAAATGTGCCATCTTCTCCAAAATTCTGTGATTGTTTTAGAAATATAAGGATAATTGAAATTTTCCATCAAATGAAATCCCATCATTTCTCCAAGCCCAATTGCCATATCACTATAACCACTAAAATCAAAATAAATCTGCAGCGTAAATGCAATTGCATACATCCAGACATATAGCACTGAAATTTCACTGCTTCCTTTATAAATTGCACAAAGTTCGCCAAATCGATTTGCCAGCAATACTTTTTTTGCCAGTCCCACACTAAAACGCTGCATACCATACCAAATAGACGCTTTCGTTACTTTACGCTCTTGTAATTGCTTCTCAATGTCCGAATAACGCACGATTGGTCCTGCAACAAGCTGCGGAAACATAGTTACATAAGTTCCAAGTGTAATGAAATTTTTCTGTATTTTTGTCTCTTTTCGATACACATCAATTACATAGCTTAAAACCTGAAATGTATAAAAGCTGATTCCAACAGGAAATACAGCTTGCAGCTTGAAATATCCTAAAAAGCCCAAATAAAACAAAACTGCTGCTGCCAAAATCCGTTTTCGATAGCAAGTTGACTTTGTTCGTCCCAACATGCATCCAAACAGATACCCTACCCCGATAGAAAGCATCATCCAAATCAGATTTTTCGGTTCACTCCATCCATAAAAAATAAGGCTAAAGAAAAACAAAACTAGATTTCTATATTTTGGTGGTGCTAAAAAATAACATGCCAATGTGATCGGCAAGAAATAATATATAAATGTTATACTCGAAAATAACATACCCTCTCCCAAAAAAGCCATGCGTCACCGCATGGCTTTTGTTTACATAAGACTTTGTTCTACTACTACTTCTGCTCCTGTTACTTCAACCAAATGTGTTTTAAATGCTTCCACTTGATCTGTTCCACCGTAAGCAACAAATACATAATCACTTCCTACATTTGCAATAACTAATTGTTCTGGGAATCCGCACATCCACTGTTTATTTTCAATTGTATCTTTTGTAAGAGTCACAAAATTTTCTGCTTCCTTTGCATCTGTTAGATGGTAAAGCCCTGCTGTAAATGTGTTTGCATTCATCATGTGCACGATAGTTGCACCATCATCTAAAAGCCCTGCTGCTTCTTCACAAATCCCAAGAGTCCTGTCCATTGTTTCCACATCTGTCACATCAACAACACCTGGTGCGTCACTTACTGCATTTTCTCCTGAACCGCCACAAATCGCAAATTTTTCATCTTCTGCATGCGCGTCCCAAACGGTTTCCATTGTTTCCACTGCGCTTTCTACTTTGTAGTCGTCAGTTTTTGTACCACATCCAACTAATATCATACTTGATAGCAATACAGCTAATACAATTTTTTTCATAAAATATAATCTCTCTTTCTTTTTTAATCCAAATAAATTGGCTCTTTGTAATCTTTTCCTAATAATTTTTTCTTACGTTCCTGATAGCCTAAAAATGCCCACTCAGTCATATCTGACCACTGATGTTTTTCTTGGTCATAAACTTGTACATATCCTATCCGCTTTGGATGCATACGTACACTATTAGATAAATACTCTTTCCCTGTATATGGATTGATCTCTCCAAGAATCTCTGCTGGCTCCTCTTTCACTTCTTCTTTCCGAAGTTCCTGACTTGCTTTCTTAAAATATCCCCGAATACCTTTTTTCAACAGCTCTCGTTCTTGTGCCAAACGTTGTTCCTTCAATTCCTGTTCCGATAATTCCTGTTCCGGCTCTGTCTTTTGCACTTCAATCGCATCTAGAATATCTCCAACAGTAAGTACAGGTGCCGCTTCTGTTGCTGTCTCTGCTGGTACTGGCTCAGCTGGTGCTTCTGCAACAGTTTCTATTGTCTCATCTTCTACAAGTTCTAATGTCAATTTGCATCCCAAAATCTCTGCAATCATACGCATATCTTGTTCTTGAAAATTATCTCTTCCCAATCTCTGCGTCATATTCTGTCTCGACATTGACTTTCCTGTATGCTCCTGCATTCGTTCTGCCAATTCCTTGATCGTCATTCCTTTACGTCCTAAAATAATCTTCACTTGTTCGCCAAATGTCAAATTCATCCTCTATCATTCCCTTTCTGGCTAATTGTAGTATTCCCCCAAATACTCCTCTAAAGTGATACCCAATTCCGTAATCTTTGTTGCATCTTCGACTCCCACATAACGATAATGCCATGGTTCATATATAATTCCTGTAATCACTGTCTTTTCAGGTGGATATCTTAAAATGAATCCATATTTGTAACAATTTTCTGCTAACCATTTTGCTTCTTCTGTATCTTCTTGTCCTTCATCTAATTCGTCATACTGATTTGATATTAAATCAAGAGCAAGTCCTAATGCATGTTCACTCGTCCCTGGTACTGCAATGCTCTTTGATGTTTCCTGATATGCTTCCACATAACTCATACCACTATTGATCATCTTTTTCATCGATTCATTAAAAAGACTTTCTTGACGTTCTACCGAACGATACGCCGAGCAAAGAATCACATGTAATCCTTCTTTTTCTGCATCTGCAAGCATCTGTTTTGCTGCATCTAAAATACGTTCATCGACATAATAATTTTTTTCCAACTCAGCAAGCTCTGGTTCATAGCCTTCTTCCATTTCATTCTGCCAATTTACCAAAACCATATTCCAAGGAAGTTCCACTTCAGAATTTTCTTCCTCTTTATTCGCAGCTAAGACCAGTTCATCTTTTTCTTTTTTCAACTGTTTGACTTCTTCCTGTACCGCTGCAAGTTCCTTTTTATTTTGTTTTCGCTCTGACCAATGTCCCATTTTATTTCCAACAAAGTTTCCAGCAAGGAAAACTACTAAACTGATGATCAAAATTCTTCTTACTTCATATGATGTATGTCTCCATATGCGTTTTATCTTTTTCAGAATATATTGTATCCTTTTCATGTTATCATCTCCGCTCCTATCATATCATAGATTACGTTTTCTATTCTATAGAAACTTATTCATTTCGCAATTTTCCTCTTAATTTTCCCCAAATACATGATTGAAAATACATATATGCTTGATCATATACGAAAAACAATATCTGACCAATCACCACAAGTCCAATCAAAAATAATTGTGATACTTTTTTGGAGAAAAAGAGTTCTGGTAAGAAATAGAGCATTGGCAAATAAATCATATTAAAAATAACATACTTTCCAATCCACAATACAGCTCTGCGCTTTTTCAAACATGCTGCATTAGCAATCTTTTCGTATAGCCATTCACTCAAGAGCAAATACACTCCCATTGCCGTAAATGTAATACAATACATTTTATTGGGCGCCATTAAAAAATTCAAAAAAATGGTTGCTGCCAAAAAGGCTGCCCCCATTTTCAATCCCCATTCACGAATCACAATTCCGACACAGAAAGATGCACCTGCTATAAAGAAAAGACTGCTGCTTTCCACAATTGAACTGAGTGTCATCAAAACAACAGTAAAACCTGCCAGCAATCCTGTTACTGCAATTTCCTTTCCCTTTATATGCATGAAATCAAATCGCCTCCCATACATTCGCAACAAGTATCCATCAGCCATAGATCACAGCATAAATTCCCTGTTCCATACGAAGAAGAACGTCCATAGCCAGTCCCCATTGTCTGATATCGTTGTCCTCTGAATTGCATTTGATTTGCAAAATTCACATATTCCATATTATTTGGTTCCATCGCAGCCGCTTGTTTCGCATGTTCTACTGCAACTAAATTATTTCCAATTCCCATATTAGCAATTGCACTATAGTAGTACCACATTGCACTTCGATTTCCAATATTGGCAAGTACATTTAATGCTTCACGGAATCTTCTTGCATTAATATAGTTGCGGACTGCTTGAAGTTCTACCGTCTCTTGATTGCCTGCACTTCCAGTACTGTTTGTATTAGAATAACCATAGTTATAGCTTTGCCCGCCTTCTCTCTCTTTCATGATCTGCTCGTAAGCTGCTTGCACTTCTTTAAATTTTTCTTCTGCAAGGTCTGCCAATGGATTATTAACATAAGAATCTGGATGATACTTTTTGCTCAACGTACGATACGCTTTCTTAATCTCTTCATTGCTTGCATTTCTTGTTACACCTAATATCTCATATGGATTTCCAATCATACTTTCTTTTCCCTAACTTTCTTTTCAAACTTTTCCCATACACCTGCATATAGAATATTACGCAGGATTTCCACATCTTCCACACATGGAAGTTTCTCAAACTCACAGGTACATTCTGCTAAAACATAGTTCAGCATCTCCCTGCATTTCTCTTCGAAATCTTCTTCAACGCATAGTGACATCAATGGATTGTAGGAATCTTTTTCTATATCTTCTTCCAAATCATCAAATGCATCGACGATGTAAATAAACTTTCCAAGATAAAATCCCATCCGACGAAGTCCTTGTTCCCAAACATCTTTCTTATAAATAAAAAGCTCACTCATCAGTTCCCCAAAATACCTAGAAACCACGTCCAAATTCTCTTCTTCACGTGCTTCACATTTACTCAGTAACCCAATGCATTTACGAATCACTCTACATTTTTCAGGATATTTCTTTTCCAATTCTTTGTAAGTCTTACGCAGTGCCCGAAGTCCTACGAGACTCTTCTTACTCTTATCATCCTGCCAGTCATCTAACATCTTATAATATGTCAAAATGATATTCATATCAGCCGCATATTCTGTTATCTCATTGAATAACATCTTCTGTTTTTTCACAGGATGTACTACACATCGATTTTCTTCTCGTTTTGACTCACATTCATAAAGTGATGTAAGCAAGATTACAAGAAACGTCATATCATATGTAAGAGTTATCTGTCCTAAAAATCCATACTTCTCACGAAGTACTTTGCACAAGCCACAATAATACGCTTTATACTTGTAGTATTCTTTCATTTTCATCTCTGGTTTATGTGCTGTTACATATCCAAACATCTTGTGCCATCCTTTCCAAACAGAATTGCAGTTATTATATCATAAGCTTTATGGATTTTGTGTGAATTTTCAAATTCTTAATAGAAGATTTAGAAAAAGCACTACGTCTCTCCAAACGTAATGCTTTCTTTTAAAATAAAATATGTGCTGCCAACGCAATGACCGGCAAAGTCACAATCGTTCTTTCTATAAAAATAAAAAATAAATTTTTAAGCGATACCGGAATCTTACTTCCCATAATAATGCTTCCTATTTCTGACATATAAATTAACTGTGTAACACTTGTTGCTGCTACCACAAACTTTGTCATATCATTTTCAAAACCACTCGCAATTACACTTGGTAAAAACATATCTGCAAATCCAACAAGTACTGTTTGACTTGCTTCTACTGCTTCTGGAATTTGAAGCAATTTGTAAAGTGGAATAAATACAACACCTAAAACCTTAAAAATCGGTGTATATTCTGCAATGATCAGTGCTAATGTTCCAAGTGATAAGATAACTGGCAACGTTCCAAACCACATTTCACATACTGTTTCAAACCCTGATTTTAAAAAGTTCTTGATTCCAGGTGCTTTTTCCGTTTTTTCAAAAGCCAGTTCCAATCCGTACTTGAAAGCAGTCTTTCCTTCTGGAATTTCTTCCCCATAAGGCATCGTTTTACAATATGTATCTGGAACCTTTGACAATGGTGGAAGTTTTGGAACAATGATCGCTGCCACAATTCCTGCAATGCCTACAACCAAATAAAATGGAATAAACATATGTTCCAAACCAACTTCACTAATTACTACCAAACCAAACGTAATACTAACTGCAGAAAATGTAGTTGCGATCACTGTGGCTTCTCGTTTAGAGTAAAAACCTTCTTCATATTGTTTACTTGTAAGCAATACGCCCACAGAACCATCTCCCAGCCAGGAAGCAACACAATCTAATGCACTTCTTCCAGGAAGATTAAATACAGGACGCATCACTTTAATCAATAACGCGCCAAAAAAATCAAGCAAACCATAATCTAATAACAAGCTCAAAAGTAAGGAAGCCAACAAAAACACACACACAAGAATCGGAAGCAAATCATGAATTACTAATCCTCCTGTGCTTTCACCTATAACCATTTCTGGTCCAAATTCAAAATAGATCATGTTTGCAAATAATACGCCCAACATACGCACCACGAACCAAAGTCCTTTTACATCAAACAAATTATCAAACTTTTCATGTTTTTTTAGAAACGAAATTCCAAACACTTTATGCACTACAGTAAGTAATCCACTTAATGTGATCAACAAATAAATTATAAATATACTATATTTTCCCATCAACCCTAACAAGCCATTAGAAATCACTGCAATCGGGATCGTGAAATTCCCTCCGCTTTGAACTGGTGTAATAAAAAGGAATAAGCCTGCCATGGATGGAATTAAAAATTTTAAAAATGTTCCTAAACTTACTTTCTTCATATTCTTCCTCACACGCTAATAAAACAATCATTTTTCTTGCATATTTATGCATACCTGTTATAATCTAAACTATTTCTAAACAAAAATCAAGTATTATTTGTGAAACTCTCAAAAAGAAAAAGAACCTAGATCTCGTATCTATCATATTACGAAACCTAGGTTCTTTTTGTGTCATTTTATTTTTTGGAGGGAGGGATTTGAAAAACAATCCGATCTATTATCTTCCTGTAACAGCAATTGATACTGCCATTAATACATCTTCATGTTTTTCTATATATTTAACGAATTTTTCGATAATTTTCATAACTTTTCTTCCTTTCACATCTTTGTGTCTGTCCTTGTTACAAGTAGTATTCTATCGTATCTCCTATCTCTTCAACAGACCTAATATTGACTATTTTTAAGTCGATATTGACTTCCTTATTTTTTTCTTATATGATAAACGCAACAAACAAGGAGAACATTTATGGAAAAAGCATTTTACAAAGCTCATTCCGATATGAGCCAACTTGGAATTCGTACAGAATTCTCTACAACACCTGGTGGATATCATCCTCTTCACTGGCATGAAGAAATTGAAATCCTCTTTCCCTTGAACGGAATCATCGAATTGAAAATCAATAACCAAAAGCATACCTTACATCCGATGGAATTTGCTGTAATTGAATCAAGTCAAGTTCATAGTACTTTTCATCCCAACAAAGCAACCATGTTTCTTTGTATACATATTACGAAAAAAGTATTAGAACCCTATCTTCCTAATATTGATTTATACCAGATTGAGTGTTTCCCAGAAAACATTACAGAAAATCAGCGAAAAGAATATGAACAGATTTGTGACAGCCTAGTTCAGCTTACTCGATACTATATGAAAGATTCACCTACATACAATTTAGAATCTCACGGTATTCTCCTACAAGTACTTGCTCTGCTATTGCGCAGCTTTTCTACCATTACCACAAGACACTTTCAAGATGTAGATCAGCTCACCAGAGAACGTATTCAAATTATCATGACATACGTTGATCAACATTATGCAGAACCTATCTCACTTCAAGATATTTGTGACGAACTCGGCCTTGGTAAAGAATATTTTTGCCGTTTCTTCAAAAAATATATGCATTTATCTTTCTTAAACTATGTAAATGAAATCCGTCTTTCCCATGTATATCGTGACTTGCAGACAACAGATTTGCCTATTTCCGAAATCATGGAACAAAATGGATTTACTAATCAAAAACTTTTTAACCGAACTTTTAAAGAACAATATGGATGTACACCATCGGAAGCTAGAAAAGGATAGCTTCCGATTTAACATAAAAAAATACCCACGAAACAACTTTTTCGTGAGTACTCTTTGCAATGCGCGATCAGGGGTTCGAACCCTGGACACCCTGATTAAGAGTCAGGTGCTCTA
>CAYTRJ010000054.1:0-11758 GCA_964440185.1 uncultured Faecalimonas sp.
TACAAGAAAGATAGATAGAAATGTTTTGACATTTATGGTACATTGGTAGTATAATGCAGTTAAACAGTACAAGCTAAACGAAAGTAGCACTTTGCTACTTTCTAAAAAAGCAAGAGTGGGTGACCAAGTGACCAAGGAGAGAGGAGGACAGATTGAAAGATTTTAATAATTTACTAAACAAAGTCAGCAATACAGAAATGGAGAAGACAATTAAGTGGTTAACGGAAGAAACTCCATATCGGTTAGCAGGCAGTAAAATGCAACAAAAAGCTGCCGAATATGTGTTGTGTAGAATGAAGGAATACGGTTTAGAGGCTAAAATTGAAGAATTTTATGCGTACAATAGTGATCCGATCACGTCAGAGGTTTATGTTCTTGAGCCATATGTTGAGCAGATTGAAAGTCTTCCTTGTGCACATATTAAATCAACGGTACCGGAAGGTGAAGAGTACGAGCTTATTTATGTGAATGATGGTGCAGCAGAGCAATATAAAGATAAAGATGTAAAAGGAAAATTTGTTTTGGTTGAGGTTTCATATGCGCCTCCGGTTCCTGAAAAAGCAAGGATTGCTTACGAAATGGGAGCGGCAGGAATTATGTGTATGAATTGGGGCAATGATGAAGAGGTCATTTGTCATCGAGCATTAAAAGGTGTATGGGGAAATCCGACAGAAGAAACTTTCAAAAAGATCCCTGACATTATTGGTGTAGGTGTTACTCGAAGTGCCGGAATGAAACTAAAGGAGATGTGTCTGAAAAATATGAAAGTAAAAATTCGTGTGAAGGCACATGCAACACGCCAATGGAGCAGGCTTCAGCAGCCTTTCGGAGTTTTACGAGGCAACGGAAAAAGTGATGAGTTTCTCTTGGTCAGTTCGCATCTGGATGCATGGCAGCCCGGAGTAACATGTAATGCTACCGGAAATGCAACGACACTGGAAATATGCAGGATATTGTCAGAGCATAGAGATATTTTGGACAGAGACGTGTATTTCACATTTTGGTCTGGTCATGAAATTGCGGAAGCGGCAGGTTCAACTTGGTTCATAGATAATCATTGGGATGAGCTAAACAGAAAATGTGTGAGCTACATGCATATCGATTCCACAGGTGTAAAAGATACAAAGATTCATGAAATAAAAGCATCTAATGAATTATTGTCGTTCGCCGTAAATAACTACAAGAAAGTAGAAGGCGAAAGGAATATTAGGGCTATGTCATTACGCAAAATAGGTGATCAGAGCTTCATGGGAATCGGAATTCCATCGGTAACGCAACGTATGTCATTTACAGAAGATGACATGAAGAAAGCACACGGAGCAACCTTAGGATGGTGGAATCATACATGCGAAGATTCTTTGGATAAATGTGATTATGAAATTCTTGCGAGAGATACAAAAATAACACTTAGATTAATTTTGGATTTGGCAACAGAAGAGCTTTTACCATATGAGTTTGAATCAAAGTTTAATGACTTATCACATAAAGTTGAGGAATTAAAAATCAAACACAGTAGACACTTCGAGTTTAGTGATTTGCTTAAAAATCTTTACGAAACAAAGGAAGCTGTTTTAAAAATTCAAAAGAATAAGAGCGAATATACCGGTGCAAATGCACAGCTATATAATCAATTTGTCATGAATGTATGTAGGAATATGATGAATGTTTATATGACATATACCGATAAATTCGGACAGGATAGCTACGGATATTCAAAACTATCGGCACCAATTCCGTTGCTTGCGGATCTGAAAAGACTGGAGGAATCGGAAGTCGGGACGCTGGAGTACGGAATGATTCATACGCAGTTAGTAAAAAACAAGAACAGAATCATTGACGGATTACAGCAAATTCAACAGTTGGCATTGGCAACAGGTATAGCATTAGGTAAATAGGGTGTAGTGAATTTGAGATTATGTACAATTTGTGAATTAGAACAAAGGAGGAACCAAAAATGAGAAGAAAAAAGAGTTTGCAATTACTGAGTATCGTTATGATTTTTGCTATGGTATTTTGCTTTGCCGCTTGCGGAAACAATGATTCAGCTGATGATAATCAAATGACCGGAAGTGGTAAAGATACTAACACGGTTGTAGTAGCGACATCGGCAGAACCAACAAGTTTAGATCCACAGTATGGAGAAGATACTACAACGCAAAGAGTCGTAATGCAGATTTCGGATACTTTAATCGGGGTAGACGAAAATATGAATTATGTGCCTAAATTGGCGGAAAGCTGGAAAATATCTGAGGACGGAAAAACTTATACATTCAGCCTTAGAAAAAATGTAAAAGCGCATAATGGTGAAGTATTAACTTCGGAAGATGTTGCCTACACTGTTGAAAGAGGAAAAGCATCTACATTGGTTGCAAAAGCGTTTGCAGCAATTGATTCCGTAGAATGCCCAGATGAATCAACGGTAATTATGCATTTGGCTTATGCATCACCGGTTCAGTTAGGATATCTTTCTTCTCCGAGCACTGGTATTGTGAACAAGAAGGCTTGTGAGGAGATGGGAAATGATGCATTTGGTCGTTCGCCAGTTGCATATGGACCATATGAAGTGGTAAGCTGGGATTCCGGAGATAAAATCACATTGAAAGCATTCGAAGATTATTGGGCAGGAACACCTTCAGTTGAAAATGCCGTTTTTAAAGTTTATACTGACAGTAATACTGCTGCGATCGCATTGCAGAATGGGCAGGTTGATGTTCTTTTGGATGTATCAACTGCAGATGTTGCAACCTTAGAAAAGAATGAAAAAGTTACGGTTTATAACGGAGATTCACTTATTGCTTTTCATTTGCACTTGAATTGTGAAAGGACACCTTTTAACAACAAGAAAGTTCGTGAAGCTTTGAATTATGCAATAGATACACAGGCAATTATTGACGCTGTATTTGATGGTGTCGGCGCTGTGAAAATGAATTCGTTTATTCCGAAAATGTCTATGTCTGAAGATATGGGAGAAAACCCATATGGATATGATATTGAAAAAGCAAAAGAGCTTCTTGCGGAAGCAGGCTATGCGGAGGGATTTGAGTGTAATATTCTGGTTACCAGCGGACAGCAAGAAAAGATGGCACAGGTAATAAAGGGATATTTGCAACCGTTAGGAATTAATTTGAAAATTGATATATATGAGTGGTCTACTTTACTGTCAATCGTTGAAACCGGTGATTATGATATGACAATCTTAAGAATTGTTGCGATGATTCCAGATCCTGATTTGAGCTTATATACCCGATTTGAATCTTCACAGGTTTATAACTTCTCGAAGTATGTAGATACTGAGTTAGATGAAATGTTAGAGAATGCAAGAGTATGCCCTGATGAAAAAGAGCGAACTCAAATGTATTTGGAGATAAACAGTTATCTGTGGGATGCAGCGCCTACAGTACCACTTTGTTTCACAACTGTGATTAACTCTGCGAATGCAGAATTAAAAGGTTATCATACGGATCCAAGAGGATTTGTTAATGTATGTGAATTGAGCTGGTAAAAGTTTAGTAAATGTTTTACAACAATATACCGGTGCAGATTGGCACCGGTATATTGTTAAGTGGCAAATGAGAGGAGTGTCAATATGCTTAAATATGTTGTTAAGCGTGTGTTATGGCTGATTCCTGTAATTATAGGTGTAAGTTTGATTATATTTACAATTATGTACTTTAAACCGGGCAATCCGGCACAACTTATTTTAGGATCAGAAGCAACACAGGCAGAGATTGATGCGTTGACAGAGGAAATGGGATTAAATGACCCATTTATTGTACAATATGTGGACTACATGAATGGCCTTGTACACGGTGACTTAGGAACATCTTATCGAAACGGAAACAGCGTTTCTGCTGAAATTTTCAGCAGGTTTCCGGTAACTTTGGAACTGGCAACATTTTCGATTTTGTTGGTATGCTTAATAGGAATACCGATAGGTGTGATTTCTGCTATTAAACAGTATTCCGTTTTAGATATGGTTAGTGTGGTTACAGCTTTAGCATTGGCCTCAATGCCTTCATTTTGGATTGGATTAATGCTGATGTTGCTGTTTTCGGTGCAACTCGAACTGTTGCCTCCGACAGGTGCAGATTCTTTTATAAATTATATTTTACCGTCAATCACACTCGCCGCTGTAAATCTAGCGGTTATTACGCGAATGACGCGCTCTACAATGCTGGAAGTTATTCGGCAGGACTATGTACGAACTGCTAAAGCAAAGGGGGCAGGTGAAGCCAGAATTGTTATGAAACATTGTTTAAAAAACGCAATGATTCCGGTACTAACTATTGTTGCGATACAATTCAGTAATTTAGTAGGAGGTGCGGTACTGGTGGAATCGGTATTTGCAATGCCGGGATTGGGAACGCTTTTAGTACAAGCTATTCGTAGTAGTGATACTCCGTTAATTATGGGATCCGTCATTGTTCTGGCAAGTATTTTTACAATTTTAAATTTGATTATTGACTTGTTGTATTCGGTAATTGATCCGAGAATTAAAGCTCAGTTTTCGAAGTAAGGAGCGTAGTCATGGAACTGGAAAGAGAATTTAAAAAAGAAACCAAGCTTCATATGACATGGAGAAGGTTAAAAAAGAGTAAAACTGCAATGGCGGGGCTAATTATATTAACAATCATTATACTTATGGCCATATTTGCAGATGTAATTGGCAACTATGATGATGTTGCAATAAAGCTTGATATAGCTAATAGGTTGCAAAAACCTTTACAGGAAGGACACATTTTTGGAACGGACCACTATGGTCGCGATGTTTTTGTAAGAATTGCACATGGTGCACGGGTATCCGTGATCATCGGATTTGGTGCAGTGGCTCTTTCTTTGGTTTTAGGTGGATTGATAGGAGCGACAGCAGGGTTTTACGGTGGAAAATATGACAATTTAGTTATGCGATTTATGGACATTATTATCGCCATTCCATCTACAATTCTTGCACTTGCAGTTGTAGCTGTTCTTGGACGCGGTATTATTAATTTGATGATTGCAATTGCTGTTGCGGATATTCCGAAATATGCAAGGGTTGTAAGATCCTCGGTACTTACCATTAGAAATGCAGATTATATAGAGGCAGCGAGTGCTGTTGGGGCTAATGTAAAAAGAATTATCGGGCGACATATTCTTCCTAATGTCATAGGACCTATAATTGTTCAATGCACGCTTGGTGTAGGAAATTCAATTCTGAACGCAGCCGGTTTGAGTTATATCGGACTTGGTGTAGAAGCACCTAGACCGGAATGGGGTAATATGTTGTCGGAAGCACGTGAATTTATCACTTCTTCACCGCATCTGATTATATTCCCGGGAATTGTACTTGCGTTGACAGTATTGGCATTAAACTTGTTGGGAGACGGTCTTCGTGATGCCCTCGACCCTCGACTGAAAGATTAACTGAGGAGGCGACACAATGAAAGAAATTTTGAGAATAAATAATCTTCAGGTAAATTATTTAGGAGACTCAAATCGAGTAAGAGCTGTGAATCAATTTGACCTTTCACTAAATGAAGGTGAATGCTTAGGACTGGTAGGAGAAACCGGTGCAGGAAAAACGACAATCGCATTATCTATTATGGGACTTTTACCGGAACGAACCGCAGAGATAGAAAGCGGAGAGATTCTTTTCGAAGACACAGATTTATTACAACTTAGAGAAAAAGAAATGAAGGCAATTCGCGGCGAAAAAATATCTATGATATTTCAAGATCCAATGACCAGCTTAAATCCGGTTTTGACGGTTGGAGAACAAATTTTGGAAGGATTGGAATTACATAACGAAGAAAAAAAGTCAAAGCAAGAACTTATAGATCGTGTTTGCGAAATGTTGGAGATGGTTGGAATACCAGCATCACGATATCATGAATATCCACATCAGTTTTCGGGAGGAATGAAGCAACGTGTAGTTATTGCGATGGCATTGGCATGCAATCCGACTCTTTTAATTGCAGATGAGCCGACTACTGCATTAGATGTAACAATACAAGCACAAGTTTTGGATATGATTCGCGATTTGAGAAATAATCTAAACATGACGATGATTTTGATTACGCATGATCTTGGAATTGTAGCTGAAAATTGTGACAGTGTAGGTACTGTATATGCAGGAGAGCTCATAGAATTCGGAAAAGTTGAAGATATTTTTGATACAGAGGAACATCATCCTTATACGAAAGGATTGTTTGGCGCAATTCCAAGTTTGGTTGAGGAAGAAACTAGGCTACAGTCAATTAGAGGAATGATGCCAGATCCAACCAATTTGCCGACAGGATGTAAATTCCATCCAAGATGTCCGTCATGTATGGAAATATGCAAGTCTGTACCACCGGAAAGAAAATATATCAGTGAAACACATATGATACAATGTCATCTATATGATTAGGAAAAATAGGGAGGTGGAAGCAATGAGAGAGGTGTTGTTAGAAACAAAGAATTTGAAAAAGTACTTCAAAACACCTAAGGGTATCCTTCATGCAGTAGATGATGTTTCGCTTAAATTTTATAAAGGTGAAACTTTGGGCGTAGTTGGAGAATCCGGATGTGGAAAAAGCACATTGGGAAGGACAATTCTAAAATTGTTGGAACCAACTTCAGGTGAAATCCTATTTGAAAATAAGAATATTGCCAAGTACGGGAAAAAAGACACGCTGGATATGCGTAAGGAAATGCAGATGATTTTTCAAGATCCATATGCATCCCTAGATCCTAGAATGACAGTAAGCGAAATTATTGCAGAACCGTTATATATTCATAATATTTATAAAAGCAGAGCAGAAGTGGAAAAACATGTAAGGAGTTTGATGGATACTGTGGGTCTAGCATCTAGGTTAACGAATGCTTATCCGCATGAATTGGATGGTGGACGCAGACAAAGAATAGGCATTGCAAAAGCATTATCGTTGAATCCAAAATTCATAGTTTGCGATGAGCCTGTCAGTGCACTTGATGTTTCGATTCAAGCACAAATTTTAAACTTAATGTTGGATCTGCAAGATGAAATGGGTTTAACGTATATGTTTGTGACACATGATTTATCCGTTGTAAAAATGATAAGTGATGAAATCGTCGTTATGTATTTAGGCAAATGTGTTGAGAAAGCATCAAGTAGGGAATTGTTTGCTAATCCGCGTCATCCGTATACAAAGGCACTTTTAAGTGCAATTCCGATTCCGAGTCTACGCTTTCGTAATAAGAAACGTGAAATTCTTAAAGGGGAAGTGGTCAGTCCGATAAATCCGGCTGACGGATGTCGTTTCGCACCAAGATGTAAGTACTGCACACAGGAATGTCTAAAAGATGATATTTGCTTTGAAGATACAGGAAATCAACATTTTGTAGCATGTTTGAAATGGAAAGAAATTGAACAGGGAGGCTTGAAATGGGACGAAAACTTATAAAATGCGGCTCTTTGTTCGACGGTATACATGAAGAACTTTACAAGAATGTTGAAATTCTTGTAGAAGGTTGCTACATTGCAAAAATAGGGAAAAATATTTCGATAGCTGACACTGAAGTCATTGACCTGTCAGATAAAACGGTTACACCGGGAATGATTGATGCTCATGTTCATTTGAGTACTTTTGAATGGACATGCAGGCAAGAAGAAAGCATTTATCATTCTGATGCTTGGAAAGGTATGGCAGTACTTTATAATTCAAAAAAGGCATTAAGAAGAGGATTCACGACATTACGCATGGTGGGCTGCCATTGTCTTGATGGTTATGCTACTATTGATGCAAAGCGTGTGATTGAACATGAATACTTTGAAGGTGCTGACTTAGTGGTTGCGCCGTATTATACAGGTTCATTAGGCGGAATGGCTGATTCCACACGAAGTTTGTGTGCAAATCCGCGAATAGCTGAATTTTTGGCATACCAATATCCGGGTTTGGGATCCGGTAAAGATGCGTTCATACATTCTGTACGCGAACAGGCAAAAATGGGGGCTGATTTCATTAAGCTGATGGCTAATGGTGGGTTTATGAGCGTTAACGGAGGACCGGGAGATGTGCAGCTGTTAGACGAAGAGTACGAAGCAATTATCCGAACCGCACACCAGATGAGAATACCGGTAACCGCACATACATATACACCGGAAATGATACAGAAGCTAGTTAAATTTGGCATTGACGGAATTGAGCATGGTTCACTTATGGATGAGGAAACAGCGCAAATAATGGAAGAAAAAGGTGTATATTTAGTACCGACTATGATGCAGTATGATGATATCCTTTTTATGGATGAGGCAAATTTGAATAAAAGAGAACCCGTAGAATTTCGTGAAAAACTGCGAACCTATGCATCTCAACTAAAAGAAGGACGAGAAGTGATAAAACGAAGTCATATTAAGTTAGGATATGGGACTGATATGTGTGATGTGTATCCATGCTATGAATGCGGAAGAGAGTATGCATCGTGGCTTAAAAGCGGATTTGATGCTTTCCGTGCATTAAAAGCTGCTACTTCTGTAAATGCGAATATTTTGGGCAGGCATAATATTGGTGTAATCAAGCAGGGAATGCGTGCTGACATTGCAGCGTGGAATAGCAATTTGCTTGAAGATCCAGATGCTTTGATGAAATGCGCATTTGTTATGAAAAAAGGTACTACATATGAAACGGAATGAAAGGAGGAATAAAGATGGACGCAAAGAAAGTACGTGAATATGAAAGCAGAATAAATAAAGCAAGACTTGAAACCGCTAAAAGAGGATATTCTGCACTTATTGTGTTTTCACTGGCACCGAGACGCGTTGGAGATACCCTTTACTTGGTTGGACATCAGCCGATGATGCCGGGACATCCCAGAAGATACGGATTTAGAGGAAGAGGTTATTCTGCTTTGATTCTTCCTGTAGATGAAGATAGAGAGCCATGTTTAATTACGAGTACACCTTTTTACGAAAAGGATTTGTTTGTGAACAGGGTGATATATAATGATGATATACCATACGAAATCGGGAATGCTCTCGTTGATTTTGGCTTGGAACGGTGTGATATAGGTGTCGTAGGCTTTGACATTGTTTCGGTGGCGTTATATCAAGACTTAAAATGCGAAGCACCTCATGCACGTTTTCATAATGCAAGTGACCTTATAATGAATCTTAGAGCGAAGAAATCACCTTATGAAATTGAGATTTTGAGAATCGGAGCGGAGATTGGCGATGAAGTAGCATTGCTCTTGCGTGATTTTTTGCACCCAGGGATATCAGAGAAAGAAGTATATCAATTTATAACGACAGAATTGACCAAGAGAAATGTAACAGGAGCTTTTGCGACTTGTCAATCAGGATGGCGTTCTGAAACTGCATACGATTTGATGTATGCATCGGATAAAATTATAGACAGTGGAGATATGGTTCATATGGAAATCAATGGGAAGTATCAAGGATATATGATTGATATTTGCAGATCTACCGTTGTAGGTTCCGCAAGCGAGAGACAGATTTTCATTCTCGAAACTTGCTTGGAAATGTTTGAAAAGTCAATTGCAGCTATGCGGCCTGATGTGATTTCGGAAGATTTAGAAAAAATCAGCGGAAATATAGCAGTTTCAAAAGGATTTAAAAACAATCACACCAGAGCATTTGGAGGACCGGCGACTTATTTGGGACATGCAATTGGACTTGGTACGGATGAACCTCCGGTTGTGGCACAAAAGGATAAAACACCGTTAATGCCTGGTATGGTTATAACGATTGAGCCGGGTCTATATCAAACCGGAGAAGGCGGATGCAGGATTGAGGATGAAATTTTGATAACTGAAACAGGATATGAAAATTTGAACCATTCTGAAAAACGTTGGTGGTAGAAAGGGGAACGACAGTATGGCACAAGTTAAAACGATTGGCGAGGCAGTTAAAAATATGTCGGTTCATATGGCGAACTTATATTATTATATTACGAAAACGGTATTAGAAGATTTTGGAGATGATGCAAAGAAATCTTTTGAAAGAGCTATTATTGAGTTTGGACATGAGCGAGGAAGAAAGATTGCGGAGGAGGTTAAGCGGGAGGGACTTCCTCTTACACTTGAAAATTTAGATCGCTTTTATGATATTCCGATTTCAGAAGGCTGGGATTTGCACAGAGTTTATGAAGAAAATCAGAAATATAATACAACCGATAGCTGCACATTTGCGGATGTCTGGATGGAAAAGGATTGGAGAGAGATAGGACATATTTATTGCTTGGTTGATATTGCTCTCCGTGAAGGATATAGTGATAATGTGGAATTCATTCCTGTGAAAAATATATTAAAGGAAGATGAGAATTGTCAATCCTTGAGCAGATATAAAGATGTAAACAGGAAAGGTGAATAATAATAGAATGTGTTATGATGAATATTTTTTAAAGCTTTTACAAGAAATTGTTGCGATTCCCAGTGTATCAGGAGATGAAAAGGCTCTTGCGGAATATTTGTGCCAAAAATTCCGACAAGATTTGGACATGACAGCAGAATTAGTTCAAGTTGAAGGAAATCAATGCAATCTTATAGCAAGAAAAAAAGGTAAATCAACGGGAGAAAAAAAACTTTTGCTTGGCGGACATATTGATACCGTAATACCTGCCGATAACTGGAATATGGATCCGTTTACTTTAACAATAATAGGAAATCATGCATATGGATTAGGTGCCTGTGATATGAAAGGCGGTATTGCGGCGCAGATGACAGTCTTAAAAAGATTGCAGGAAGAGGATTTTGAGTTCAATGGTGAGATTGAATTTTTGTGTGCTTGTGATGAGGAACGACTTTCAATCGGAGCAAATGATTATGTAAAAAATTATCAGGAAGACACAAAAAAAGCCGATTTTGCTATTTTTGCAGAACCGCATTATGACAATATTGTAGTAGGTGCAGCAGGAAAAATTCTGCTTAATATTGAGGTTATAGGAAAGAGTGGTCATGCAGCACATCCGGAGGAAGGGATTAACGCTATTGATTGTCTTGCGACTTTTATGGCAGAAGTGAATCAAGAATATGGGCGCCTTTATGAAGAAGGAGTGTCCTCATCACACTGTTTTTTGCGAGCATACAATGATTATAAGGGATACAGTTTAAATATTCCAGAAAAAGCATATGCTGTTTTGAACAAGCATTTATATGTTAAAGAAGATGAAGCAAGCTTTCTGGGAAGATTAAAACAGATTTATGCTGAGAAGGTTGGAAAAGGCGAAATAAAAATCACGAAAGGATTTCCGTATTATCCGGCATATAAGATTGATACACAAAACGAAGACTATCTAAAACTTTTAGGGCTGATAGTTAACAAATATGGACTTGATGTTGAAGAATGTATCGGAACAGGTGTGACGGATGGGAATGTAATTTATCCGAGAATGGGAGTACCTATTGTAATGTTTGGGCCGAAAGGCGTAAATTTACATAAAGCGAATGAGTACTTATGTTTAGATACCGCATATCAATACATACGGATTTTGTATGATTATATAAAGCTTTTTTTTATCTCTAATTGAAATAAGAGAATTTAATTTACAGAAAAATTTCATACCGTCAATAAAAACGCCCACATTATAGTTTGAGATGATGTGGGCGAGTATTTTAATTATGGGTGTATAAATTTATATATTTTATTTATTAGCTTCGGCAATCGCAGCCTGTGCTGCTGCCAATCTTGCAATCGGTACGCGGAACGGTGAGCATGATACATAGTCCAAGCCGATTTCGTGGCAGAACGCTACGGAAGTAGGATCTCCGCCATGTTCTCCGCAAACACCGGTATGCAGCTTGT